>NZ_JBPQTP010000094.1:0-26431 GCF_051386395.1 Micromonospora sp. URMC 106 | reverse complement strand
GAACCCGGAAGCTAAGCCCTCCAGCGCCGATGGTACTGCACTCGGGAGGGTGTGGGAGAGTAGGACACCGCCGGACAATCATTCGTTGAGGGCCACCCCCGGTTGGGGGTGGCCCTCAACGCGTTTGTCGGACGTGATCCGCGAGGCAAGCGTCCCGCGAGCCCGCACAGGGGTGCCAAGGGGCGCAGGCCAGCCCGAGGCACCCGTGACGGACACCAGAAACACGGACCGAACGACCACGGCGAGGGCCACGGCCCGCCGTCAGGAAGAAACGGCAGCGGACGGCCGCGACGGGGGATTGCCGTGCGCGGCCGGGAAAGACCCGGACGGCCGACGACCACGACGGGGGTTGGGGCCCGCCGTGCCCGGCGCGGGGATCAAGCCTGACCGCCCGGAGCCGGGCACGGCGGGCCCCAACCCCACCGCAACACGAACCGCAACAACCCCCACGACCCGCCCAGGCGACCAACAACCGGCACGGGGCGCCCCCAGGGGAGAAGCAACGACCGCCACGGCCCGCCCCGACGCGGGCACGGCGTGCGCCGGCAGCGACAGGGCCCCGGGTCGGGGGGCCGGGCGCGCGAAGCCGGCGCGGAGTCGAGCACGCCGAGCCGAACGGCACACCGTAGGGACGCCCCGAGATCCGCTGTCACCGTCAACCGGCCACAGAACCGGCTCCCGCCTGCTCAGGAGGCCCGCGAGCCCGGCCGACGCGCCGCCCACATCGGTAGCACCGGACCGGCCCTCATCGCAGGGCCAGGCTCGCCAGGGGAGTTGGCGCACGTGTGCGTACGCCGGAATGGAACTGCCCCGCCGGCGGACCCGGCGGGGCAGTGCGGTGCGGAAGCGGGACGGCGGTCAGGACGGTTCGGGACCGCAGATGAAGCGCGGTTCGGCGTCGTAGCGCCACGTGAACTTCTCCCGCTTGACGACCTTGCCGTCCTTCTTGATGACCCGGAAGGCGTCCTGGGTGAAGCCCTGGCTGCCGCTGGCGGGGATGCAGGTCGGCCCCGGCTCCAGGTAGACCGTCTTCGGCTGGGTGATGTCGCGCCGCGGGCTGTACTCCGTCTTGACGCTGTCCCAGATCTTGGTGCTCCAGATCGACACGGTGATCGAGCTGGACGTGTAGGACGTGTCGATCAGGACGCCGTACTCGGTGTTGTTGCGGAACTTGAAGTCCAGGTCCGGCCAGAAGATGGTCGACTCGATGACCGCCGGGTACCGGCTGAACCAGTACGAGTGCGGCTTGTGCTCGACGTCCTCCAGGCCGGCGTAGTACGTCGCGTTGAACAGCGTGGTGGTGAACTGCGAGGTGCCGCCGCCCACGCCGGGCACCAGCTTGCCGTTGAGGATGACCGGGGCGTCCCGGTAACCCTGCGCGTAGCCGCGCTCGCCGGTGTGCCCGTTGAGCGAGAACGTCTCGCCGGGCAGCACCACGGTGCCGTCCACGTCCTTCGCGATGGTGATGATGTTCTGGCTGCGCGGCGAGGAGAGCCCGCCGGTGAACCGCGTGGTGAAGGTGGAGACCCGCTCCTTGATGCCGAGCCCTGCCAGCTTCTCCGCGGTCAGCTCCGGCTCGGCCGGCTTCAGCTCGCCGGTCACCGTCCGGCCCTCCGCCTTGGGCAGGACGCCGAGCAGGTCCCGGCCGAGGGCCGCGCTGTCGAGCTGCTGCCCCGGCTTTCCGTCGACGACCTTCGGCTTGCCTCCGGAGATGGTCATCCGGGCGTCCTTCGGCGGCACCTCGATCGCCGCGAGGTCGTCGCCGAGCGCGGCGCGCAGCCGCTTCACGTCCACCTGCGGGGTCAGCTTGCCGGCCTTGTCGGCGGTGAACCGGAGGCTCTTCGCGATCGCCTTCGGCGGGATCTGCACCGAGCCCTTGTCGGTGGTCAGCGTGACCGGCGCGGCGACGGCCGGCTTCGCCAACTCGGCGACCAGCCGGTCCACCTCCTCGGCGGTGGTCGCCGGGTGCGTCTCGACCAGCGGCACGGTCACCGGCTGGCGGCTCAGCCAGCCCTCCCGCACCACCTGCGCGGAGCGCTCCGGGTCCAGCGCGAGGCTGGGCTTCGGGTGGACCGCCTTCGGGGTGGTGCCCTTCCAGGTGATCGCCGGCATGGTCATCTTCCGGCCCTGGTCGCCGACCACCTTGTTCAGGGCGGCGTCGAGCCGGGCGGCGTCCACGGTCACCACCGGCTGGACCTCGCGGGAGCCGACGAGCCGGTCGACCGCGTGCGCGTCGGCCTCGGCCGCGGCCGCCACGGTCGCGTCGACGTCGACCGCCAGGCCGATCTCGGCGGGGGCGATCTCGGCCGTCCGCTCGCCGACGCGTACCGACAGCGGGGCCGCCAGCTCGGCGGCGCGGCGGTCCAGCGCCGCCCGCAGCTCCCGGGCGGCGTCCGCGCGGCTCCGGCCGCCCAGCTCCGCCCCGAGCACCGTCGTGCCGCGGGGCACGTCCCCCGCGTACGCGTAGGCGCCCACCCCCGCCACGGAGGCCAGCACCGCCGTGGTGACCCCGGCGGCCAGCAGCAGGCGGATCCGGCGGGACCGGGACCCCCCGCCCGGTCGCCCGGCGGGCACGGCGGGTTCCGGCTCGTCACCGGGCCAGGTCACCGCGGTGACCTGCACGGTGGGCCGGTCGTCGGCGGGTGGGGTCTTCTCGCCGTACAGCGTCACGGTCACCTCGATCGGGACGTACCACATGGGGGGAGCGCTCGCTCCCGCCCGGAGGACACCTACGGTAACCGGCCCTCCGGCGCGGCGGCAGTCTGCGGCCCGCCCGCGCCGGCACGGCGTGTCGGGCCGGCGTGTCGGGCCGGCCGCCCGGGCGCGGGGCGCGCCGCCGGGCATGGCACGGTAGGGGCATGCGAGCGGATGAGGCGGTCCTGGCATACGGGGGCGGTTGGCTGGACCGGGCGGGGGAACTGCGCGCCGATCCGGAGCGCTTGGCCGCGCTGCTGACCGACCCGGGCAGCGTCGTCCTGCCGCTCTGGCGGGACCGCTGCCTGGTCACGGCGGACGCGCCGGTGCGGCTGACCGGAGAGCGGGCGGCCGAGGCGCTCGCCGTCGCCGACGAGACCGTCTTCCTGGGCATGGACGACGGGTCGGCCGTGTTCGCCGCCGACCTCTCCGGCCTGCCCGAGGCCGCCGCCGTCGAGGTGACGGGAGCGGGCGAGGCCGTGGACGTCCGAGCGCTGGTCGGTCGGCTCGGTCCGGCCGAGGCGGCCGCCCAGGCGTACGCGCGAGGGCTGCTGCACTGGCACCGGCAGCAGCGGTTCTGCGGTGCCTGCGGGGCGTCGACCGCCGTGCGGGGCGGGGGGCACGTCCGGTCCTGCACCCGGGCGGACTGCGGCCGGCTCCTCTTCCCCCGGATCGAACCGGCGGTCATCGTGCTGGTCGAGGCGCCGGGAGCCCCGGACCGCTGCCTGCTGGCCAGGCACGCGGGCGCGCGCGAGGGGGCGTACTCGACGCTGGCCGGCTTCGTGGAGGTGGGCGAGAGCCTGGAGGACGCCGTCCGCCGGGAGATGGCCGAGGAGGCCGGGGTGACGGTCACGGACGTGCGGTACGTGGGCTCGCAGGCGTGGCCGTTCCCGGCGGGACTGATGGTCGGCTTCCGCGCCACCGCCGCGTCCGAGGAGGTGCGGGTGGACGGCGAGGAACTGGTCGAGGCGCGCTGGTTCACCCGGGACGAGTTGCGCGAGCGGGCGGCCGAGGGACGGCTGGGCCGGGTCGACTCGATCGATCACCACCTGCTGCACGGCTGGCTGGCGGAGGGCTGACCGGTGGCTCGACCGAGGCCCCGGGGCCCGGGTCGGGGGACGCGGGGAGGCCGGCGCCGGGGCCGCGGTGTCCGTCAAGGGGCGTCGGTCGAGCGACGGCCGGGAGCAGGACCCCGGAAGGTCAGCCACGCCATGGCGGCGGCCGTCAGGACGGCGGTGGCGAGCGCACAGACGAGGACGCCCTCAACCGTGCGCGGGGCGACGAGCAGGGCCGCCCCCGCGAGGCCGGCGGTGGCGACCCAGAGCGGCGCGGCGGGCCAGCGGGCGCCCGTCGCCACCCGGTCGTTGACCAGCATGAACACCACCGCGTAGAGAGCGCCGACGGCGGCGAAGAGCGGCGCCGCACCGGCCAGGTGCAGGTAACCCGCACCGCCGGCGAGGCGGAACGCCAGGTCGCCGGCGAGCGCGGCGGCACCGACGAGGACCGCGCCGCAGGCGAGGATCAGCGCGAGGGCGGCCACCCGGGCCCGGCGGTCGCCCCGAGCGAGCCGGGGCAGCACCAGCACGGTGACCACCTGCGGCGCCCACAGCGCGCCCTTGGTGAGCACCGAACCGACGGCGTACCCACCGGAGGCGTCGCCGGGTAGCAGCTGGCGGGCGAGGATCAGGTCGGCGTACGAGATGGTGAGCATCGCCAGCGACGCGCCGCACGCCGTCATGACGTGCCGGGCGGTGAGCAGACGGTCCACCGCGGCGCCCGCGGGCGGTGGGGCCGGCGCGCCGGGTCGGCCCACGCGGGCGAGGCGGGCCAGCAGGGGCAGGACGGCCAGCCCGGTGAGCGAGGCGAGCAGCAGGCAGGCGACCGCCCCCCGGCCGAGGACCAGCCCGAGGACCAGCCCGCCGTAGCGGCCCGCCGCGAGCACGGTCATCGCGGTGGCGAGGCGCAGGAACCGCTGGTCGCCCTGGAGTTCGCCGAGCCACCGGCCGGCCAGCACGGTGGCGAAGGTGGTCGCGGCGAGCAGCAGGGTCAGCGCCACCGGGAGTCGGAGCGCCGCGCCGAGCACCGGCGCGGCCAGCACCGTCACCCCGGCGGTGAGCGCGGCGGTGCGCAGCGCGAGGGGGGCGGTGCCGGTGGCGCCCCACCGGGCTCGGTGGGCGGCGACCGCGATCTGCAGGCCGAAGCCCGGCACTGCCGCGATCGCCGCAAGCGCGAGCACGGTGGCCAACGCGCCCAGCTCGGCGGCGGCCAGCCGGCGGGCCCCGAGCACCGGCACCAGGTAGGCCAACCCGTTGGTCAGCATGGTGGCGATGGTGACGGCGGCGCCCGCCGCGCCGAAGCGGACCGCCCCGGCTTCCCTGCCCGTGGTCCGCGTCATGTCACCCCACGTCGCGCTGCTGTCCGGCGCGGGCCGTGCGCGTCGCGGCCGGCGGAGTGGTCGGGACCGCGGCCCGACCGGGGGAGACGGTACCGGGCGGCCGTGCGGCTCGTCAGCCCCGCACGCGCGACCCCTGCCCACGCGGCCGGGAAACGTCTAGTGTGCTGGCCCATGGCGTCGACGCACGTGACTTCCGCAGCGACCTCCGGCCTTGCCGCGGTGCTCCCCGAACGGTTCGTGGCAGGCACGATCCGGCGGGTCTACCCGCGGGTCGAGCCGGAGTTGGCCCGGCTGGCCGGGTTCGTCCCGCGCGGCGGCACGGCCGTGGACGTCGGCGCCTGGTACGGCCCGTGGACGGCGCGGCTGCTCCGGCGTGCCGACAGGGTGGTCGCGGTGGAGCCCACCCCGCCGCTGGCCCGGCAGTTGCGGGCGGCGTTCCCGACCGTCGAGGTGGTCGAGGCGGCCGTGTCCGACCACAGCGGCACGGCCTCGCTCTACCTACCCGAGGGCGGGGCGATCGTCGGTACCTCGTCGTTGGAGGATCCGCGGCAGGGCAGTCCGGTGGAGGTCCGCCGGGTCACGCTCGACTCCCTCGGGCTCACCGACGTGCGCTTCGTGAAGTTGGACATCGAGGGGCACGAGCTCCCGGCGTTGCGGGGCGCGGCGGAGACGATCCGCCGCGACCGGCCGGTGCTGCTGATCGAGGTCGAGGAGCGCATACAGCCGGTCGGGCCGCTCCTGCAACTGCTCGCCGGCTGGGGCTACCACGGGTACGTGCTGCCGGGGCGGGACTGGGTACCGCTGGCCGACTTCGACCTCGGCGGGCACCAGCGCGCCGCGATCGCCCGGGTCGGCCAGAGCTTCGCCCGCCGGGTGCTCTGGCCGCGCCCCCGCTACGTGAACTCGGTGCTGTTCCGCCCGGAGTGACGGCGGCGCTCCAGGCGCTCACTGGTGCGGCGTCGGGGTGCCGACGGCGACCTCGTTGGTGCAGACCGTCACGCCGTGGCTCTCGACGGTCAGCTCGACGGTGTCCCCTCCGCCGGTGAACTCGAAGAAGTACTGGTGCAGGCCCTGTTTGACGGGGAACTCCCGGACGCCGGTGCCGAGGCGGAACACGGCCGTGGTGTCGGCGGAGCTGAGGTAGCCGATCCGGACCACCCAGAACCAGTCGTCGCGGGGGGCGCTGAGCGGTATCCGTACCGTCCGCCCACCGATGATCTTGTAGCCGCAGCCCTCCTCGGGGCCGGGACGGGCGGCCGGACCGTCGACGCGTACCGGGACGATCCGTCCGCTGCTGTCGAAGACCGACGGCGCCTCCGCCTCGGTGACGAACGTCGGGCCGTCCTCCATGGCGTGGAAGAACTTCGACTGCCGGTTGTACGGCGCGGAGAGCACGGGCACCACGTCGCCGGGAACCGGCTGGTCGAAGAAGACCGTCCCGGGCGGGGCGGCGGCGAGCTCGGCCCGCGCGGTCTCCAGATAGGTCCTGCCGCTCTTGACCGCCCACTCGTCGCCGTACCGGGCGGTGGTCCACGCGGTGCCGAGGCCGCTGGCGAGCAGCGTGAGGACCAGCCCGGTGCTGACCGTCTCGCGGTGCCGGGCCAGCAGCGCCGGCGGCGGTCGGTCATCCGCGCCCGGGTCGCCGGGCTTCCGGTCCGCGGGTTCCGGTTCCGCGCCGTCGACCGGTGCGGCGGCGGGTCCGTCGGAGGGGGCCAGGCCGAGCAGGGCGACGCCGATGCAGAGCGCGGCCACCACGACCACGTCGCTGACGTACCGGGGCACGGCGCCGGCCACGTCGCTGTAGATCGAACCGAGCCGGGTCGCGGCCAGCAGCGCGGTCACCAGGGCCAGGTAGGCCCCGAGCAGCACCCACGCCCGCCCGGCGGCCCGGCGCAGTCGTACGGTCGCCACGACGAGGGTCAGGAAGACGGCCCACGCCAGCCACCGGGCCAGCTCGGGCGGAGCGGTCACCGGGGCGCCGTCACCCGCCGGCAGCCACTGCCACGGCCCGCCCAGCAGGCCCGGCACGACGGTCGAGCCGAGCAGTTGCCACAGGAACGACAGCACCTCGCCCAGCGAGTCCGGGCGGCGCAGCGAGGACTCCGAGCGGGAGAGGTAGAGCGCGGCGAACCCCAGCGAGACGGCGGTGAGGACGGCCCACGACGGCCAGTAGCGGCGGACCGTGTCCCACACCGCCCGCACAGGCGGTCCGCCGACGAAGAAGCACGCGGTGAGCAGGAAGACGAGCGGCACCACCAGCAGGGACTTCTCGAAGAAGAGCAGCCCGAACACCACCGCCAGGGCCAGGGTGAGCAGGTGCCGCCGGCGGCCGGTGCGGACGTAGCGGAACTGGGCCCCGACGGCCAGCACCATGGCGAGCTGCATCGGCAGCATGTTCACGCCGACCGCCCACCACGAGGTCGCCTCCAGCGTCAGCGGGCTGAACAGGAAGACCGCGAGCGGCACCAGCAGCGCCCAGCCGGGTCGGACCAGCGTGCGGAGCAGCCGGAAGAAGGCCACCGCGAGGACCGCCTGGCCGGCGGTCAGCAAAAGCACGTACGGCCAGTAGGCGAGGCCGACCACGTGGGTCACCAACCAGGTGACCAGCAGGGCCGCCGGCATGAAGTGGTTGTTGTAGAGCGTGAGCAGGAAGCCCGGGGTGAGGTCCGACTCCGCCGCCCGGGCGATCAGCACCCAGTCGTCGACCGCGAGATGGCCCCGGGACGCGAGCTGCGCCCGCCACGCCAGGCTGAGCAGGAGCATCGCGATGCCGACCGCCCGCACCGGGTCGGCGCGTACCCAGCCGCCGATCAGTCCGCTCTGGTCACGTTGGGCGGTCGCCTCGGGCCCCGTCGATGCCATGGCGGGAAGACTGCCACACGCTGGACCGGTGCTCCCATCAGGTCAACGGATGGTTCGAAAGCCGCGCGGCGCCCGCGTACAGTGGCCGCCACCAGCGCGGCGGTCGTCGCGCCCAGGCAGTGGTGGGGTCGAGAGGATGCGCGAACGGCTGGTGCCGCACGGCGTGGCCGCCGCCGTGACGGCAGTGGTGCTCGCCCCGCTGGCCCTGCCCGGGTACGTGCTCCGTTACGACATGGTCTTCGTGCCCCGGCAGGCGCTGAGCTGGGAGGCGATCGCCCCGGCCTCGGCGCTGCCCCGGGCCGTTCCGCAGGACGCGGTGGTGGCGCTGGCCAGCCAGGTGGTGCCCGGCTGGCTGCTGCAACGGCTGGTGCTGGCCGCGATCCTCTACCTCGCCGCGCTGGGCGCCGCCCGGCTCGTGCCCACCGATCGGGTCGCGGTCCGGGTGGTGGCCGCCGTCGGGTACGCCTGGACGCCGTACCTGGCCGAGCGGCTGCTCGTCGGGCAGTGGGGGCTGCTGGTCGCGTACGCCGCGCTGCCCTGGCTGGTGCGGGCGGCGCTCGACGTGCGGGCGGCCCGGCGGGGCGCGCTGCCCCGGCTGCTGCTCGCCGCGGCGGCGTCCGCGATCACGCCGACCGGTGGCGTGCTCGCCCTGGTCGCGGTCGCGGTGCTGCTGCCGGGGCGGTATCCGGCGGCCGCCCGGTCGGCGTCGCTGGGCGTGGGGCTGACGGTGCTGCTGAACGCGCCGTGGCTGGTGGCCGGCTTCGCCAGCGGCGACGCCGGTCGCTCCGACCCGGCCGGGGTGGCCGCGTTCGCCGCCCGCGGCGAGAACTGGGCCGGCCCGCTGGTGGCGCTGGCGGGCACCGGCGGCATCTGGAACGGGCAGACCACTCCCGCGTCGCGGGCCGTGGTGCTGGTGCCGCTGGCCACCGCGCTGCTGCTGGCCGTCGCCGGGTACGGCTTCCCGCTGCTGCGCCGGCGCTGGCCGCCGGCGGTCGCCGGCCGGTTCGGCCTGTTGGCTGCCGGCTCGTGGCTGGCGGCGGCGCTCGGTGTGCTGCCCGGCGGCGCGGACCTGCTCGGCTGGCTGGTCGCCACGGTGCCCGGCGCCGGCCTGGTGCGGGACGGTCAGAAGCTGTTGGTGCCGTACGCGCTGGCCCTGGCGGTTGCCGGCGCGCTCGGCGCGGAACGGCTCGCGGACCGCCTGGCGGCCCGTTTCGACGCGACGACCGCCGGGGTGGCGCTGGTCGGCGCGGCGCTGTTGCCGGTGGCGCTCCTGCCCGACCTGGCCTTCGGGGGCGCGGGCCGGCTCCGGCCGGTGAGCTGGCCGGCGGACTGGGCGACGGTGGCCCGGCTGACGGCCGAGCGGCCCGGGGAGGTGATCTCACTGCCGTTCCAGGAGTACCAGAGCCATCCCTGGAACCACGGTCAGGTGGTGATAGATCCGGCGCCCCGGTACCTCGCCGTGCCGGTGTTGATCGACGACACGCTGCGGGTGGGCGGGCTGGCGGTGGCCGGCGAGGACCCGCGCGCCGCGCGGGTGCGGGAGGCGCTCACCACCGGTGCGCCGCTGTCGACGACCGGCGCCCGCTGGGTGCTGGTGCAGCGGGCGGCCGGCCCGGCCCCGGCCCCGGCGGCGCTGGCCGGGCTGCGGGCCGTCCACGCGGGACCCGAGTTGGCGCTCTACGAGAACCCGGACTGGTCGCCGCCGGCCGCGCCGGCCCGGCCCGGCGCGGTGGGGCTGGCCCACGTGTTGGCCGGAACGGTGGTGGCGGGGATCGTTTTTTCGGGCGCTGCGCGGGTGCGCTACCGCGTGGTAGCGTCCCGGCACGCGAGTCCCGCGGAAGGAGAAGGTGGATGAGGAACCTGCCCGCGTTCGTCGTATCCGGGCTCAGGACCGGGCGGCCACCTGCGTCACCAGGCGGGCGAAGCGGGCGCCGGTCGACGCCCAGGTGAAGCGGGACGCGTGGACCAGTGCGGCCTCGCCCATCGCCTTGCGCCGCACGTCGTCGGCGAGCAGTTCGCGGACGACGGCGGTGAACTCCTCCTCGTCGTCGACGAGCAGGCCGGTCTCGGTGTCGACCATCGCCTCGGCGACGCCGCCGGCGTAGCGGAAGGCCACGGTCGGTGTGCTCCGGGCGGCGGCCTCCACGATGGTCAGTCCCCAGCCCTCCTTCAGCGAGGGGGTGAGCGCGATCCACGCGGAGGAGAGCGCCGCGTGCTTCTCCTCCTCGCTGATGAAACCGGTGAACCGGACGCGGCCGGCTATCCCGAGCGATTCGGACAGCTCCCGCAGCGGCTGCTCCCACCAGCCCTGGCCGGCCACCACCAGCTCCAGGTCGGGCAGCTCGCCGACCAGCTCCGCCACCGTGCGCAGCGCGATCTCCACCCGCTTGTGCGGCACCAGCCGGCCGAGCACCAGCAGCGACGGGTGCGGCGTACGCGGCAGCGGCGGCCCGGTCACCGGTGGCGTCCCGTTGGGCACCACGTCGATCCGCTCCGCGTCCACCCCGAGGTCGGTCAGCTCCGCCCGGCTCGCCTCGGACACCGTCACGTACCGGCAGCGGCGGTAGAGCCGGACCGCCAGCCACGACTCGATCCACCAGCCCAGCCGGGCCATCCAGGGGCCGAAGATCACCGGCCACTGCTCCCGGTGCACGTGGTGCACCAGCGCGAGCACCGGGCGACCCGCGTAGAGTGGGGCGAAGAACGGCACCCCGTTGCAGACGTCGACGACCAGGTCCGGCCGGCCGAGACCCCGCCGGCCCAGCGGACCGAACCCGATCCGGCCGGCCAGGCAGGTCAGGGCCGCCCGGGCGTAGACCGTCATCCGGGAGCCGCGTCGCAGGACGCGTACGCCCTCGGCCGTGGTGTCGGCCGGGCCGGCGTTGGCGTGCGCGGCGCAGAGCAGGGTGGCCCGGTGGCCCGCGGCGACGAGTTCGGCGGCGATGCGCTCGATGTAGACCTCGGAGCCGCCGCCCTCCGGGTTGGTCGTGTCGCGCCAGTTGAGGAACAGGACGTGGCGCGAGGAGGTGTCGGAGTTGTCCACGCTGCTCCTACCGGCGAGTAAGTAAGCACGATCGCGCCACACTAGGGCGACGTGGGTCACATTCGCAATGGGTCGCTCCGGCGACGGCGGTTCGACCATGACCGACCGGCCGGGGGTTTGCCGGCGACGGAAAACCTTGGCAGGGTGTGCAACGCAACCGCGTACGGTGACCGGCCCCGCCCGGCGCCGTGCGGCGCGACCTGCGGCCGGACGCCCCGGTCCGGCGACGACGAGGAGGTGACCGGGCGGTGCTGCGCGACGGTCCCGCTACGGTCCGGCGTCTCTTCCGGCGGTCGCCGGTGGTGCTGCTCAGCGCCGCGCTCGCGCTGCTGCTGGCCGGCTGGGCGACGGTGGCGTACGTGCGGTCGGACCGGGGTGTGCCGGAGTGCGTCGAGCGGGTCCGGCTGCGGGTGGCCGCGGCCCCGGTGGTCACGCCCGCCCTGGACCGGATCGTCCGGGCCAGCGTCGGCGCTCAGCCCTGCGTCTCGATCGCGGTCCAGGCCCGGGAATCCGCCGCCGTCGCCGCGGAAGTGGCCGACGGGGCGGACGTCGCCGACGCCTGGGTGCCGGAGTCCACGTTCTGGCTGCGCCGGGCCCGCGCCGCCGGCGCCTTCGAGGTGCCCGGCCAGGGCACGTCGGTGGCGAGCACGCCGGTGGTGCTCGCCGTGACCGAGCCGGTGGCGCGCCGGTTGGGCTGGCCGGCGAAGCCGCTGACCTGGCGCTCGCTGATCGGCCCGAAGGCCCGCGACGTCGGGGTGGGACTACCCGACCCGGCCGTCGACCCGGCCGGCGTCGGGGCGGTGCTCGGCGTGCGCGGACTGGCCGCCGGGGAACGGGACCCGGCCGCCTCGGTGGCGGCGGTGCTGCGCCGGCTCGCCGACCGGACGTTCGCCCCCGGGGACGGCGGGACCCTGCCGGCCGGGTCGGGCCTGCCGGGCAAGGCCGGCGCCGTGGCGACCAGCGAGCAGGCGGTGCTCGGGCACAACGCGCTGGCCGGCGACGACAAGTTGGTCGCCGCGTACCCGGAGGTCGCGGTCCCCTCGCTGGACCTGCCGTACGTGGTGCTGCCCGGCGCCGACGGCCCGGTCCGGGAGGCCGCGGCCGACTTCCTCGCCAACCTGCTCACCGTCGAGGCCCGCGACGCGCTGAGCGGGTACGGCTTTCGCACCACGGCCGGCTTCCCGCCGGCGATGCCCCGCGACGGCCGGCTGTCGGCGGAGGTACGCGAGCCGGTGCCACTGCCCGCCGAGGAGACCGTCACCGAGGCGCTGACCGGCTGGAGCGGCGTGCAGCGCAGCGCCCGCATCCTCACCGTGCTGGACATCTCCGGCTCGATGGCGGCCCGCGTGCCGGGCAGCGACGAGACCCGGCTCGGGGCCACGCTCAAGGCGGCCAGGGAGGGTTCCGGCCTGCTGCTGGACAACAGCGAGCTGGGGGTCTGGGTCTTCTCCACGAAGGTCGACGGCGACCGGGACTACCGGGAGATCCTGCCGGTCGGTCCGCTGCGCACGCAGCGGCAGCGGCTGGTCGAACGGCTGGCCGCCGTCCGGGTGAAGCCGAAGGGCGGCACCGGGCTCTACGACACGACGCTGGCCGCGTACCGGGACGCCCGGCGGCACTGGACGCCCGGCCGGATCAACCTGGTGCTGGTCATGACCGACGGGCGCAACGAGGACGAGGACAGCATCGGCCGGTCCCGGTTCCTCGCCGAGCTGGCCGAGTTGCAGGATCCGCGCCGGCCGCTGCCGATCGTCTTCATCGGGCTGGGCAGGGACATCGACGCGGACGAGCTGAGGTCGATCGCCGAGATCACCGGCGGGCAGGTGTTCCGCACCGACCAGCCCAGCGGCATCAGGCAGATCTTCTTCTCCGCGCTCGCCGATCTGAGCTGCCTGCCCCCGGAGTGCCGGCGGTGACCCTGGTGCGCCGGGTCGTCCAGCCGGCCAGGGAGGCACCGGGCACCGCCCTCTCCCTGCTGCTGCTCACCGTGATCGCCTTCGTGCAGCGGCCCGGGCAGGTCACCTTCGACACCAAGCTCGACCTCGCCGCGAACCCGGTGCACTTCATGGCCCGGGCGCTGCACCTGTGGAACCCCGAGGCCACCTCCGGCGAGCTGCAGAACCAGGCGTACGGCTACCTGTTCCCGATGGGGCCCTTCTTCGCCGGGGGGCAGTTGCTGGGCGTACCGCCCTGGATCACGCAGCGGGTGTGGACCGCGCTGCTGCTCGCCGCCGCGTTCTACGGGCTGCTGCGGCTGGCCCGGGCGCTGGGCGTCGGCACCGAGCCGACCCGGTACGCGGCCGCGCTCGGCTACGCGCTGGCCCCCCGGATCCTCACCGAGATCGGTGCGCTCTCCTCCGAGACGCTCTCCGCCGCCATGTTGCCCTGGGTCCTGCTGCCGCTGGTCCTGGTGCGCCGCATCGGGTCCCCGCGCCGGGCCGCCGCGCTCTCCGCGCTGGCCGTGCTCGGGATGGGCGGGATCAACGCGGCGGTGGTGCTGCTGGCCCTGCTGCTGCCCGGCGTCTGGCTGCTCACCCGCCGCTGGGACCGCGACCACCTGCGGCTGGTGGGCTGGTGGTGCCTCTGCGTGGTGGCGGTCAGCCTCTGGTGGATCGTGCCGTTGCTGCTGCTCGGCGAGTACAGCCTGCCGTTCCTCGACTACATCGAGTCGTCCACCACGACGACGGCGGTGGCCTCGCTCTTCCAGGCGGTCCGCGGCACCAACCAGTGGGTCGCGTACATCGTGCAGGGCGACCCGTGGTGGCCGGCGGGCTGGCTGCTGATCGACAACCCGGTGCTGATGACGCTCACCGCCGTGGTGGCGCTGGTCGGCCTGGCCGGGCTGGCCGGCAATCTGCTGCCCGAGCGCCGCTTCCTGGTGCTGGGCTTCCTCACCGGGCTGACCCTGCTCACCATGGGCTATGTCGGGAGCCTGGACAGCCCGCTCTCCGCCCAGGTGCGGGACCTGTTGGACGGCCCGCTGGCCCCGTTCCGCAACGTGCACAAGCTGGACCCGGTGCTGCGGCTGCCGCTGATGCTCGGCTTCGCGCACGGCGTCGACGCCTGGGTCACCCGGCTGCACCGGGCCACCGCCCGGCGACGCCCCGCCCTCCGGCTGCGCCCGCTGATGTTCGTGCCGGTGCTGCTGCTGGTGCTGGGCGCCGCCGCGCCGGCGTGGCTGGGCCAGTTGCGGCCCGGGCCGGGCTGGTCGGACCTGCCGTCGCACTGGCGGGCGGCGGCGACCTGGCTGGCCGAGCAGGACGCGCTGGCGCGCACCCTGGTGGTGCCCGGCTCGGGCTTCGGCCAGTACGAGTGGGGGCGGTCGGTCGACGAGCCGCTCCAGGCCCTGGCCGGTGCGCCCTGGGCGGTGCGCCATCAGATCCCGCTGGGTTCCGCCGGCAACACCCGGATGATGGACACGGTCGAGTCGGTCCTGTCCCACGGCCGGGGTTCGGCCGCGCTGGCCGACTTCCTGGCCCGGTCCGGGTTCCGGCACCTGCTGCTGCGCAACGACATCGACCGCACCCAGGTGGACGCGCCGCCGGTGGCGGTGCTGCGCCGGGCCTTGGCCGCGTCGCCGGGCATCGCGCGGGTGGCGACCTTCGGCAGCACCACCACCTTCGGCCGTACGCCGGGCAGCCCCGTCGACGATGACGCCGGTCCGCTGCCGGCGGTCGAGGTGTACGAGGTGCAGCGGCCGGTGCCGGCCGCCTCGGCGGTGCTCGCCGCCGACGTGCCCACGGTGAGCGGCGGACCGGAGTCGCTGCTGCCGCTGCTGGAGCAGGGGCTCGTGGAGCGGGACCGGCCGGTGGTGCTGGCCGGCGACCGGGCCGGCCTGCGCGACGGCGGCGACGAGGCGTGGATCGTGACCGACGGGCTGCGCCGCCGGGAGCGCGACATCGGCCGGGTCCGGGACAATCTCAGCCAGACGTTGACCGCGGCCGAGGCGGGCCGTCAGGGTCGGGTCGCTCTGGACCTGCTGCCGTTCTCCGGCAAGCGGCATCAGACGGTCGCCACCTATCAGGGCGTACGCGAGGTGACCGCCTCGACCGCCGCCAGCTTCGTGGACAACCTGGCCCCCGCGGACCCGTCACACCTGCCCTTCGCGGCGGTCGACGGCGACGACCGCACCGCCTGGCGCTCCGCGCCGTTGGCCGGGCCCGTCGGCCAGTGGCTCGAGGTGGACCTGGACACCCCGCGCCAGGTCGACCGCGTCACGCTCGCCTTCGTCGACGACCTCGGGGTGGGGTGGCCGGTGACCCGGTTCCGGCTCACCACGGACCGGGGCTCGGTGGACCACGAGGTCGCCCGGACGCTGGGAGCCCACCCGTACTACACGCTTCCGGGCTCCACCAGCCGCGTGCGGGTCACCGTGCTGGCGGTGGCCGGCGGGCGGCTCGACGGTGGCGTCGGCATCCGTGAGCTGACCATTCCGGACACCGCGCCGCGCCGGGCGTTGCGCACTCCCACCGATCTGCCGGCCGGCTTCGCCGGCCCGGTCGCCTGGTCGTTCAGCCGGGGATCGGCCGATCGCCCCGCCTGCTTCCCGGTCGCCGCCACCGGCTCCGGCTCGGACGCTGTGCCGTCGGGCGGTTCGGGCGCCCGGCCCGCGGGGACGGTGATCCGGTGCGACCGGTTCCTGGCCCGGGTGGGCGAGGAGCCGCTCGGGGTGGATCGGCTGTTCCAGAGCGCGAGGCCGGGGACGTATCGGCTAAGCCTCACCGCCGTGCCCCGGCCGGGCGGCCGGCTGACGCTCTCCGGGGTGCCGGTGACGGCGGCCGCCTCGTCGCATCTGGCCGGCGACCCGGCCGTCGCCGGGTACGCGGCGATCGACGGCGACCCGGGGACGGCCTGGCTCGCCGACACCGGTGACCTGCGCCCCACCCTGCGGCTGAGCTGGTCGGGGCCGCGACGGATCGCCGAGCTGCGGCTGCGCCCCGCGGAGCTGCCGGTCGGCTCGCTGCCGGAATCGGTCGAGGTGCGCACCCGGGGCGTCAGCAGGGTGCTGCCGGTCGGGGCCGACGGCGTGGTCCGGTTCCCGGCGGTGCGTACGGACCAGATCGAGATCGTCGTGCGGGAGTCCGCCGAGCGGGTGGCCGACCGGCGGGGGAACGGCTGGAGCGCGACGCCCGGCATCGCCGAGGTGCGGATTCCCGGGCTGGACGACCTGCTCCGCCCGATCCCCGGCACGACGCGGGTCGCGGAGCGGTGCGGCTCGGGGCCGGCCGTCGAGCTGGACGGGTTCCGCTACGACACCGCCGTCACCGGCACCCTCGCCGACGTGCTGGCCGGCCGGCCGTTGCCGGTCACCGTCTGCGGCGACATCGGCGCGGTGGTGGACCTGACCGCCGGCGGTCACCGCCTGGCGACGTCGCCGTCGGCCGGTTTCGTCGTGCAGGACGCCTCCCTGCGTACGGAGGCCGCGGCCGTCGCGCCCCGGCACCGCGAGGTCACCGTGCTCGACTGGGGACCGACCGACCGGCGGGTGCGGGTGGCCGCCGGTGGTGAGGCGCTGCTGGTGGTGCCAGAGAACGCCAACGCCGGCTGGACGGCGACCGCGGACGGCCGGCCCCTGACCGCCACCCGGGTCGACGGGTGGCAGCAGGCATGGGTGCTGCCCGCCGGCGCGGGCGGGGAGGTTCACCTGGCGTTCGCGCCGGACCGGACGTACCGGGGCGGGCTGGCGGCCGGGGCGGTGACCGCGCTCGGGGTGCTGCTGCTGGCGGTGCTGCCGCTGCGGCGACGCGTGGTCGCCGGCACCGGGGCGACCCGGCCCGACGGGGTCCCGGCCGAGGGCCCCGCCTGGGTCGCCGGCGTCCTGCTGGTGGTGTTGCTCGCCGCCCTGGGCGGGGTGCTGCCGCTCGCCATCGTGCTGGCCGCGATGTTGCTGCGACAGTTCGCCCGCCGGGCGCTTCCGGTGGTGGTCTTCGGCGCGCTCACCGCCGCCACGGTGACGGCGGTGAGCGGGCGGTTGCAGGACCACGGCCAGGAGTGGGCGTACGGACCGTGGGCGCAGGGCGCGATGCTCGTCGCCGTCGCGGCGGTCGTCGCCGCGGTGCTCCCGGTCCCCGGCGGCCCGCCGCCCGCCGCGGTTCCCGGCGCGCCGGCCGGCGCCGCCGGTACGCCGGACGTGGCGTCCGAGGCGGAGCCGGTGGTGCCCCGCGCGCGGACCGGCGCGACGGATGCGGATGATGTGGCGCCGGACACGGGCGACGGTACGCCGACCGGGGCCACGGATCGCGACGACGACGGGACGGTGGCGCGATGAGCGCAGCAAACGAGGAGAGCGGTGGGCGGGCGGCCCGCCGCAGGTTCGCCACGCTGGGTCGGTCGGTGGCCCTGTTCCGGGCCTTCCTGGTCGAGCAGACCGACCCGGACCACTTCTACGGGCTGCTTGCCGACGACTCCGTCCGCCAGGTGTCGGGCTACACGCCGCTCGCCGGACGGACCGTGCTGGACGTCGGCGGCGGTCCGGGCTACTTCGCGGCGGCCTTCCGCGCCGCCGGCGCGCACTACGTCGGGCTCGACCCCGACGTGGGCGACTTCTCCGCTGCCGGGGAGTCGGTCGCCGGCATGCTGCGGGGCAGCGGCACCGCACTGCCGGTTCGCACCGGCGGCGTGGACGTGACGTTCTCGTCCAACGTGCTGGAGCACGTGTCGGAGCCGGCCCGGATGCTCGACGAGATGGTCCGGGTGACCCGCCCGGGCGGCGTGCTCTTCGTGTCCTTCACGCCGTGGTTCTCGCCGTGGGGCGGGCACGAGACCGCGCCCTGGCACTACCTCGGCGGCGACCGGGCGCGGCGGCGCTACCAGCGCCGGAACGGCCGCCCCCCGAAGAACCGGTTCCGGGAGACGCTCTTTCCGACCTCGATCGCCGAGACGCTGCGCTGGGCCAGGGGCAACGGCGACGTCGAGGTGTTGGACGCCCTGCCGCGTTACCACCCGTGGTGGGGCCGGTGGGTCGTCCGGCTCCCCGGCGTCCGGGAGGTCGCGGCCTGGAACTTCCTGCTGGTCCTGCGCCGCGTGGGGGCGCAACCGAGCGGCGCGGCGCAAAAAACAGAGCTGACCGGGGGTCGCGGTGCTATGTGACCAAGTAGTAACCTCGCGGCCATCTCTCATCGACAGCGGCGAAAATTAGCTCCTCCGGGGAGGAAAAACATGAAGCACCGCGCCATAGGTGCCGTGCTGTTTGGCGGCGGCGTACTGCTCCTGGCGCTGGCCGCCGGGCTCGTGCTCGTGGTCAAGCCCGCGTTGGCCAAGCTGCCGTACGATCTGGAGGCGTCGACCTCGGTCGCCGAGGCGAGGGGTGCGACCTTCCTCCAGATCACCAGCGGCAACATCGCGATCAACCGCGCCGACCTGAAGTCGACCGTCCGCGTCTCGCCTGACGCGAAGACGACCGGCAATCTCTCCGGCGACCTCGACGGCAAGGCCGTCGTCTGGCAGGTCGGGCAGACCGTGGAGCGGACCGACACCAAGGAGCTGGTCAGCGCCTACGGTGCCGGGCTGGCGCTCGACCGGGTCTCCGGCGCCGCGCTCGAATGGAACGACCAGTACCTCGACGACACCGGCACGCGGGAGAAGGTGCAGTTCTCCGGCCAGATGTACAAGTTCCCGTTCGGGGCGGAGAAGAAGACCTACCAGATCTTCGACCGTGACCTGCGGGACGTCCGGCCCGCGGAGTTCAAGGGCACCGAGGACATCAAGGGCATCGAGTCCTACCGCTACGAGCAGGTGATCACCGACGAGCAGCTGAACCTGGCGGAGGACCGGGTGAAGCTCCTGCTCGGCGCACTGGCGCCGGGTGCGACCACCGGCAAGGTCGTCTACAGCAACACCCGGACCGTCTGGATCGACCCGGTGACCGGCTCGTTCCTGAAGGTGCGCGAGGTGCAGCGCAAGACCCTGGTGCCGGACATCGGGGCGCCGGCCACGCTGCTGGACGCGGACTTCTCGTACAACGAGGAGACCGTCGCCGCCTCCGTGAAGCGGGCCGAGGACAGCCGGCAGAAGCTGACCATCCTCGGGGTGTACGCCCCGATCGGGGTTGCGCTGCTGGGCCTGTTGCTCGTCGTGGCCGGCCTGCTGGTGACCCGGCGGGGCGCTGCCGCGTCGGCGGTGGAGGCGCGACACCGGGCGGACGCGGACCCGACGCCGACTCGGGTGGACCAGCCGGCGGTACGCGACGACACCGCCGAGCAGCCGACCGTCGCCGGTCGCCCGGGCGGGCCGCTGAGCGACGAGATTCCGCCGGCGTCGACGAACTGGCGGGGCGACGATCCGTCGGTGCCGGGCCAGCGCCCGGCGCCCGGTGAGGTGGAGCGGCGCTGATCGCCGCTGATCGTGATCGCGAAGGGGTGGACCGGCCGGTCCACCCCTTCCCCGTCTCCGGCGCCGTGATCGGCGTTCGTTATGAAATCGTAATCCATCGATGTCTCTGTACTCAGGGTGATCGGTATTGGCGTGAATCGACCCCTTTGCGGGCTTGGCCGGGCCGTCATCGATGCCTCTTCGCCTACCGTCCGTCACGCCTCCGCGTCGTCCGGCTCGGCAGGTGTTACCGGCGGGTAATCGGGGCCTTGTGACCTGCGTCGCACGGGTGCACCATCGTCGGCACATTCGTTACCCGCCGGTAACAGATGACGAGGCCCAGGTGCGGGGCCCTCCCGTCCGCCGACCGGCCGTCCGCGCGACACCCCCGAGGAGGAACTCGTGCAGGATCGGTTCGACAACCCGGGTCGTACCCGGTGGCGGCGCTTCGCCGCGATGCTGGTGCCCGCGACGGCCGTCGCCGGCGCGATCGTCTTCGGCATGGCCAACGGCGCCATCGCCGCCTCGTTCGCCGTCTCGGGCCAGACGTTCAAGGTCTCCGCGTCCGAGCTGCGCGGCGACGGCTTCGTGCAGTACGGCGGGATCGCCGAGGAATCCGACGGCAGGAAACACCCGGTGGCCGTCTCCGGCATCCGCAACGCCAAGCTCTACGACCTCTGCCAGTCCGTCAAGGTTCCCGGCGCGCCGGTCGTGCTGACCATCAACGCCGGCGGCGGGGGCGAGCCCGCCACCGCCAGCGGCCTCATGATCGACATGGACTCGCTCCAGGGCGACGCCACGTTCAAGGACATCAACATCGGGCAGGACGCCTCGACCCTCACCGGCGGCCCGGCGGGCGCGAGGGGCGACGTGAAGGCGTTCGGGCAGCAGGCCGACACGGTGGTCATCAGGGATCTGCGGCAGGTGGCCCGGTCCACCCACGCCGGCACGTTCAACCTGACCGGGCTGACCATGCAGGTCAACGTCGGCGCGGACGCCGAGGAATGCTTCTGACCTGACGGCGGGCCCGTGCGGCGCAGGCTGCCCGGACCCCTGTCCCTGCCCACCCCCCAGCTTCGGCAGGAGGCGTACGTGACGACCGCCGACCCGCAACCCGACCGGCGCGGCCGGCTGCGCGAGGCGTGGCACGGATTTCGCCGCTGGCGGCGGGCGCGACCGTTCTGGGGCGGCCTGCTGACCGCGCTGGCCGGCCTGGAGATCTTCGGTACCACCCAGATGTCGCTGGGCGGCCTGACCCTCCAGATGGGCCCGACTGGTTTCCTCTCCTGGCTGATCCCCACCATCCTCGTCGCCTGCGGACTGCTGATGTGGTCCAGTCCGCAGCAGCGGATCTTCTACGCGGTCGTCGCCTCGGTGACCGCGCTGTTCTCCCTGATCGGGGTCAACCTGGGTGGCTTCCTGGTGGGGCTGCTGCTCGGCATGGTCGGCAGTGCGCTCGGCTTCGCCTGGATGCCGGACGCCCGGCCGGCGGTCCCGTCCGAACCGGACGGCGAACGACCGCCGTCGACGGGGAACGCCGGTGACCCGCAGGCGGCCGACGAGGGCGTCGACGCGCGGGCGATACCCGTCGAGGCGCCGGCGGGCGGTGACGAGCCGGCCACGGTGCCGACGGCGGCGTACGACGGCGGGACCGGGGCGGCGCAGCCGGCCGGGCCGGAGTCCGCGCCGCGGGCGCCCGGGCCGCACGACCCCCGGCTGTACGCGGTGCTCCCGGCGCTGCTCGGCCTCTGCGCCGCCGTGGCCCTCGTCGCGCCGAAGGCCACGCCGGTGCACGCCGCCCCGCCGCCGGCCCCCGCCTGCTCGACGCGGCCGGCGCCCACCGGCACGCCGAGCACGACGACGACCCCGGCCGCCCCCAGGCCGTCCCCCTCGACGGTCGGCGGGGACTCGGGCGGCAACGTCATCACCGACATCCTGGAGGGCATCGGGGATCTCCTGGGCGGCGGACGGCACGGCGACGAGAAGGCGAGCCCGACGCCCGCGGTTACCCCGAGCGCCCGTCCCCCGGCCACCGGCCGGCCCACCCGTGGCCCGGCCTGCGGCCCCGACCGACCGAAGCCGAGCCGTCCCGCGACGGTGGAAGAGGGCAGGCCACTGCCCCGGATCGCCGCCGAACCGGGGCAACCCCTGGTGTCGGCGGTGCCGTCGAAGCTCACCGGATCGAAGGTGACCATGACCGGGCTGCGGTTCGAGGGCATCGTCGACCTGCCCACCGCCGACGGCACCCTCAGGGCGCTGAAGTTCGGCATGGACCAGGCGGTCACGGACGACTTCCTGCTCCGTACGCCCGGCCCGGCGGGCCGGACGATGCGCTTCGCCACGGACCGGCTGACGGTACGCGGGGACGTCGCCTTCTACGCCACCCGGTTCGTCGGGCGGCTGCTCGGCATCAAGATCACGCTGACCCCGGACCTGCCGCTCCCCGACGGGCTCCCGATCACCTCACCGATTCCGATCACCTTCACCGATCCGGCTATGGACCTGGCCTTCGTCAGCAGCGACACGCTGACCGCCCGGCCGACGCTGAAGCTGACCCTCGACTGACCTCACTCCGCGACGAGACCAGGTGCGGGGCCGGTGTCCCTCCGGCCCCGCACCGTCAACCTCAGAGGCGGCCGAGCGCCTTGCGCAGCGGGTCGAGCCCGAGCGAGCCCAGGTCGAGCGCCTGGCGGTGGAACTCCTTGAGGTCGAAGTCGGCGCCCTTGCGGGCCTTCGCCTCGTCGCGGGCCTGGAGCCAGATCCGCTCGCCCACCTTGTAGGAGGGGGCCTGCCCCGGCCAGCCGAGGTAGCGGTTCAGCTCGAAGCGCAGGTTCTCGTCCGGCACCCGGCAGTGCGCCCGCATGAACTCCCAGCCCAGCTCCGGCGTCCAGCGCTCGCCGGGGTGGAAGCCGAACGGGTTGTCCTTCGGGATCTCCAGCTCCAGGTGCATGCCGATGTCGACGATCACCCGGGCGGCTCGGAACGCCTGCCCGTCCAGCATGCCGAGCTTGTCGCCGGGGTCGTCCAGGTAGCCCAGCTCGTCCATCAGCCGCTCCGAGTAGAGCGCCCAGCCCTCGCCGTGCCCGGAGACCCAGCAGAGCAGCCGCTGCCAGCGGTTGAGCAACTCGGCCCGGACGGCGGTCTGGGCGACCTGGAGGTGGTGACCCGGCACGCCCTCGTGGTAGACGGTGGTCACCTCCCGCCAGGTGGAGAAGTCGGTGACGCCCTGCGGCACCGCCCACCACATCCGCCCCGGGCGGGAGAAGTCCTCGCTCGGGCCGGTGTAGTAGATCGCGCCGTCGCTGGTCGGGGCGAGGCAGCACTCGATCCGGCGGACCTGCTCCGGGATGTCGAAGTGGGTGCCGTGCAGGTCGCTGATGGCCTTGTCGGCGAGCGCCTGCATCCAGTCCCGGAAGGCCTCCTTGCCCTGGATCGTGCGGGCCGGGTCGGCGTCCAGCGCCGCGACCGCCTCGTCGATGGTCGCGCCGGGACCGACGATCCGGGCGGCCACCGCCCGCATGTCGGCCTCCAGCCGCGCCAGCTCCTCGAAGCCCCAGGCGTACGTCTCGTCGAGGTCGACCCTGGCGCCGAGGAAGTACTGCGAGGCCAGCTCGTAGCGTTCGCGGCCGGCGGCCTGCTTCTCCCGGCCGAGGGGGGCCAGCTCGGTGCGGAGGAACTGCCCGAACTCGGCGGTCGCCGCGGTCGCCGCCGCCGCGCCCCGGCGCAGTTCCGCCCCGAGGGTGCCGTCGGCGCCCAGCCGCTCGACCAGCCCGTGGAAGAAGTTGTCGCCGTCCGGGTCGGTCCAGATGTCGCACTGCTTGGCCACCTCGACCAGCTGCACCCGGGAGCTGACGTGCCCGGCGGCGGCCGCCTCGCGCAGCGTCGCCTTGTAGCCCTCCAGCGCGCCCGCGAACCCGTTGAGCCGGGCGGCGATGTTGGCCCTGGCGTCGTCGCCCTCGGTCGGCATCAGGTCGAACACCATGCGGACCTCGTGCAGACCGCTGGCGATCACGTTGACTTCGCTGGTCGTCTCGCCCGCCTCGTAGCGGGCGAGGTCGAGGCCGAGCCGCTCCTGCATGGCCTCCTTGGCGGTCCGCTCCGGCTCGGATTCCGGCTCGGTCACGTCCAGGTCGGCCAGGGTGCGTCGGATCAGGTCGGCCCGGGCCGCGTACCCGTCGGGTGACAGGTCGTCGAGCTGGCCGTCGTAGCCGGCGATGCCGACGTAGGTGGCGCCGGTCGGGCTCAGCGGCGCCCAGTCGGCCACGTACCGGTTCGCGAGGTCATCGATTCGTCCCACGCTGCGACCCTACGCGAAGCGACCGCCGCGTTGTCGAGCGTGTTCGCGGTGTTCAGGGGGCGGAGGCGCGGGTCGGTCCGGATCGGGGACAGGGGGCCGGCCCGGCCCCGGCCGAGAGGCCCGGCGCCGGCGCCCCGGCCCGTGCTCCCGACCGGTAGGACGATCGCTGTGGCGGTCGACACGACGTCCGGAAGTCGCGAGACATTGTCGTACGTCTCCGGCAGAGTGTCAGGAGTGACGGCGGACTTCACTCCTGACCGGGCGGCGCTGCGGAGCTGGCTGCCCGGGTTCATCGCACTCGCCGCGATCTGGGGCTCCAGCTTCCTGTTCATCAAGGTCGGCGTCGAGGAGCTGCACCCGCTGCACCTGACCCTCTACCGCGTCGGCGCCGGCGCGGTGACGCTGCTGGTGGTGCTCGCCGTGCTCCGGGACCGGCTGCCCACCGAGCCGCGGGTCTGGGCGCACCTGGGCGTGGTCGCGGCGTTCGGCGTCGCCGTGCCGTTCACCCTCTTCGGTTACGGCGAGCAGCGGGTGGAGTCGATGCTCGCCGGCATCTGGAACGCGACCACCCCGCTCATCGTGCTGCCGCTGGCGGTGCTGGTGTTCCGCACCGAGCGGCTGACCGTACGCCGGGCGGTCGGGTTGGGGTTGGGCTTCGTCGGCGTGCTGGTGGTGCTCGGCGTCTGGCAGGGCGTGGGCGGGGCGCACTTCGTCGGGCAGCTCATGTGCTTCGGCGCGGCGGCCTGCTACGGCGTCGCCATCCCCTACCAGAAGAAGTTCGTCGCCGGCAGCGCGCACTCGGGGCTCTCGCTCTCGGCGGCACAGCTGCTGATGGCGGTGGCCCAGCTCGCGGTCGTCGCCCCGTTCGTCGCCGGGGCGCCCCCGGTGCCGACCGGCCTCTCGCCCGAGGTGATCGCCAGCGTCCTGGCGCTGGGCGCGCTCGGCACCGGTCTCGCCTTCGTCATCAACATGCGCAACATCCGGGTCGCCGGGGCGAGCACCGCCTCCACCGTGACCTACCTGATCCCGGTCTTCGCGGTGCTGATCGGCGCCCTCGCCCTCGGCGAGCGGCTCACCTGGCACCAACCGGTCGGCGCCCTGATCGTGCTGGTGGGCGTCGCCGTCTCGCAGGGTCTGATCGGCCGGCGCCGGTCCCTGCCGGCCGGCGTCGCCGCGCCGGCCGCGCCGGCCGCCGTGCCCGCCACCCGCCCCTGAGCGGTCGCCGTGCGGCGGCCGGTGGTTGACGGCACAGCCCGCGGAGTGCGCCCGCGCGCCCGGTCGAGCAGCCGGCCGCCGACGGCTCAGCCCGCGGCGTGCCCGCGTGCCCAGTCGACCAGCCGGTCGGCGTCCCACGTGTTGACCACCCGGTCGGCGGGGACCCCGCACAGGGCGGCGCGCTCGCAGCCGAAGCGCTGCCAGTCGAGCTGACCGGGGGCGTGCGCGTCGGTGTTGATGGCGAAGTGGCAGCCGGCCTCCAGCGCCCGGCGGATCAGCCGCTTCGGGGGATCCTGCCGCTCCGGGCGTGAGTTGATCTCGACGGCCACGCCCCGCTCGGCGCACGCGGCGAAGACGGCGTCCGCGTCGAAGTCGCTCTCCGCCCGGGTACGCGGCCGGTGCGCCCGGTCGCCCGGCCCCTTCACCCCGGCCGGCCGGGACGACACCATCCGCCCCGTGCAGTGACCGAGGATGTCCAGGTGCGGGTTCGCGATCGCGGCCAGCATCCGCCGGGTCATCTTCGCCCGGTCGTCGTTCAGGCCGCTGTGCACCGAGCCGACCACCACGTCGAGGCGGGCCAGCAACTTCTCGTCCTGGTCCAGCGAACCGTCGGCGAGGATGTCCACCTCGATGCCGGTGAGGATCCGGAAGCCCTCCGGCAGCGCCTCGTTGACCATCGCCACGTGGTCGAGCTGGCGGCGTAGCCGGTCCGCGGTCAGGCCCCGGGCCACCTTCAGCCGGGGCGAGTGGTCGGTCAGCACCACGTACTCGTGGCCCAGCTCCACCGCGGCGAGCGCCATCTCCTCAATGGGCGAGCCGCCGTCGGACCAGTCGGAGTGGGTGTGGCAGTCGCCGCGCAGCGCGGTCCGCAGGGCGGTCGCCTCGGCGTCCAGGTCGGTGCCCTCGGTGGCGACCAGCCGGCGCAGGTAGACCGGCTCCTCGCCGGCGAGCGACTCGGCGACGCAGCGGGCGGTGACGTCGCCGACCCCGGACAGCTCGGTGAGCTTGCCGGTGCGGGCCCGCTCGGCCACCTCTCCAGCCGGCAGCGCGGCGAGGGCCGTGGCCGCCGACCGGAACGCGCGGACCCGGTAGGTCGCCTCGTTCGCCCGCTCCAGGAGGAAGGCGATCCGGCGGAGATCGGCGATCGGGTCGCGGGCGCTCATTCCAAGGAAAATACGCCTCCGCGCTGCCGGTCGCAGGGACGACCGGCGGCGCGGGACGCGGGGATCAGGCGTACGGCAGCGTGACGACGGACCTGTCGCCGATGCCGAGGGTGCTCGGGTTGTTCCCGATCGCCGACCAGACCTCCACCCGCACCGTGCCGTTCGCCAGGTTGCCGAGGGCGCCGGTGGCGGAGTGCAGGCCGCTCTGCTGGGTGTAGTGCTCGTACCCGGGCACCGGGTCGGTGGCGAAGTAGCGGTACGTCTCCACCCGTTCCCACCCGCCGTTGCCGGTCAGGTCGTAGGAGATCCGCACCTGGACCCCGTTGCCGACGGCCGTGCCGGCGTCGAGGAACAGGTCGAACGTGGCCTGCCCGCCGGCGTACGCCAGGTCGAGGCCGGTCGCCGTGAACACCTGCGCGTTGGTCGGGGTGCCGTCGCGGTTCACGCCGCCG
>NZ_JBPQTP010000093.1:0-26797 GCF_051386395.1 Micromonospora sp. URMC 106 | reverse complement strand
ATCAGGACCACGTCGGGCGAGTGTGTCCTCGCGAGCTCGACGGCCTCGCGCCCGGCTGCCGTTCCCCTTTCCGCGTCGTCGGTTCCCGGCCCGACGGAAATTGCCGACCGATCGACCGACGACACTGCCTGAACGGGCGCGGTCGAACAGCTGATCGCCGCCCGTCGATCGAGTGGGGGGTCCTCCCGCCCGGGTGGGGTGACGTTGACCGGCTGCCCGGGGGTGTGGCAGCATTCGCGGCCTGACGGCAGTGAAGGAAGCCGGTGCGATTCCGGCGCGGTCCCGCCACTGTCACCGGGGAGCGATCCCCCCTCGTGAGTCACGGCCGTGCGTGCGCGGTTGGAAGACCGGGGGTGAGCGTCGATCCGGGAGCCAGGATACTTCGGCCGTCGGGAGTGACCCCAGGGCGTGGACACCCGAGGAGGACCCGATGACGCACCCCGTCTCCGCCGTCGACGATCATCGTCGCATCGTGCCCCGGCGCGACAGCGCGCCGGCGAGCAGCCGCGGCTCCGCAGCCCCGTCCGGCCGTCGCGCCACGCGCCCGGCCCGGCGTGGTGTGCCCGCCCCCGGCCGCCGCGCCGCCGCGGCCGGACGCGCCGGCGCCGCCCGCCGCTGACGCCCGTACCGCGCCGCCCGATCCCGCCGGCCCGCCGGTGAGCCGCGTCCCGGCCCGCCGGAACCGCTGAACCGCGCCCACCCCTCGCCTTGCCCCGGTCGTCCCCGCGCCGGCCCGGGCGTCACTCTCCGGAGCTGTCCGTGCGCATCCTGCTGCTGTCCACCGCCGACACCGACCTGCTCGCCGCCCGCGCCAGCGGCGCCGACTACCGGCTCGCCAACCCCGCCCGGGTCGCCGCCGACGCCGTGCCGGCGCTGCTGGACGGCGCCGACCTCGCGGTCGTACGTTTGCTCGGCGGCCGGCAGGCGTGGCCGGACGGGCTCGCCACGGTCCTCGCCTCCGGCGTGCCGACGGTCGTGCTCAGCGGCGAGACCCTGCCGGACGCGGAGCTGATGGCGGCCTCCACCGTCCCCGCCGGCGTGGCCACCCAGGCGCTGGCCTACCTGGTCGAGGGCGGGCCGGAGAACCTCGCCCAGCTCGCCCGCTTCCTCTCCGACACGGTGCTGCTCACCGGCGAGGGGTTCGCCCCGCCCGCGCCCACCCCGACGTACGGCATCCACGGCGACCGCCCGGCGCATCCCGAGCGGCCGACGGTCGGGATCGTCTTCTACCGGGCGCACGCCCTCGCCGGGAACACCGGGTTCGTCGACGCCCTCGCCGACGCGGTCGACGCGGCCGGCGGCAACCCGCTGCCCGTCTTCTGCGGCTCGCTGCGCGGCCTCACCGCCGGCGCGGGGCCGCTCGGGCTCTTCGCCCGCTGCGACGCCCTGCTGGTCACGGTGCTCGCCGCCGGCGGCACGGTCGCCGCGGACGCCTCGGGCGGGGGTGACGAGGACGCCTGGGACGTGGGCGCCCTCGCCGCCCTCGACGTGCCGGTGATCCAGGCGCTCTGCCTCACCAGCACCCGCGAGCAGTGGGCCGCCAGCGACGCCGGGCTGTCCCCCCTGGACGCCGCGATGCAGGTGGCCATCCCCGAGTTCGACGGCCGGATCGTCACCGTGCCGTTCTCGTTCAAGCGGATCGACGCCGACGGGCTCTCCAGCTACGTCGCCGACCCGGAGCGGGCCGCCCGGGTCGCCGGCATCGCCGTGCGGCACGCCCGGCTGCGGCACGTGCCCAACGCCGACAAGCGCCTCGCCGTCGTGCTCAGCTCCTACCCGACGAAGCACTCCCGGGTCGGCAACGCCGTCGGCCTGGACACCCCGGCCTCGGCGGTCCGACTGCTCGCCGCGCTGGCCGAGGCCGGCTACCACCTCGGCGACGCCCCGGTGCCCGACGACGGCGACGCGCTCATCCACGCGCTCATCGCCGCCGGGGGACACGACGTCGAGTGGCTCACCCCCGAGCAGCTCGCCGCCGCCGAGGCGCGGGTGCCCGGGGAGGTCTACCGGCGCTGGTTCGACCAGGTGCCGGCGGAGCTGCGGGAGCGGATGCTCGCCCACTGGGGGGAGCCGCCCGGCGGGCTCTACACCGACGGTGGGGACATCGTGCTCGCCGGGCTGCGCTTCGGCAACGTGGTGCTGCTGATCCAGCCGCCGCGCGGCTTCGGGGAGAACCCGATCGCCATCTACCACGACCCGGACCTGCCGCCGAGCCACCACTACCTGGCCGCGTACCGTTGGCTGGCCGCGCCGGCCGCCGACGGCGGTTTCGGCGCGGACGCGGTGGTGCACCTGGGCAAGCACGGCACCCTGGAGTGGCTGCCCGGCAAGGGCCTCGGGCTGGCCGCCGACTGCGCCCCCGACGCCGTCCTCGGCGACCTGCCGCTGGTCTACCCGTTCATCGTCAACGACCCCGGCGAGGGCACCCAGGCCAAGCGCCGCGCGCACGCCGTCGTCGTCGACCACCTGGTGCCGCCGATGGCCCGCGCCGAGACGTACGGCGACCTGGCGAAGCTGGAGCAGCTCCTCGACGAGTACGCCACCGTGCAGGCGCTCGACCCGGCCAAGGTGCCCACCGTGCAGGCCCAGATCTGGCAGCTCGTCCGCGCCGCCGAGCTGCACCACGACCTGCACACCGAGGACATGCCCGCCGCCGACGACTTCGACGACTTCGTGCTGCACCTCGACGGCTACCTCTGCGAGGTCAAGGACGTGCAGATCCGCGACGGCCTGCACATCCTGGCCGCCGCGCCCACCGGAGAGCCCCGGGTCAACCTCGTCCTCGCCGTGCTGCGGGCCCCGCAGGTCTGGGGCGGCGCCCGCGCCCTGCCCGGCCTGCGCCAGGCCCTCGCCGCCGCGTACGGGCTGGACGAGCAGGCGCTGCTCGCCGAGCCGGGACAGCGACTGGCCCTGCCCGGGGCGCTGACCGAGGCCGTCGACGGGCCGGCCGGCACCGCCGCCGACGCCGTCGACCTGATCGAGGCCCTCGCGCGCCGGCTGGTCGTCGGCATGGAGACCCTCGGCTGGGACGCCGACAAGGTCGACGCGGTGGTCGAGGAGGTCACCGGCCGGGCCGTCCCGGACGCCGCCGCCGTGCTCCGCTTCGCCGCCACCGAGCTGGTGCCCCGGCTGGACCGCACGACCGACGAGATCGACCGGGTGGTGGGCGCGCTCGACGGGCGGTTCGTGCCGCCCGGGCCGTCCGGCTCGCCCACCCGGGGCCTGGTCAACGTGCTCCCCACCGGCCGGAACTTCTACTCCGTGGACCCGAAGGCCATCCCCAGCCGCAACGCCTGGGACGTCGGGGTGGCGCTCGCCGACTCGCTGCTCGCCCGGCACCTCGCCGACGCCGGCGAGTACCCGCGCTCCGTCGGCCTCACCGTCTGGGGCACCAGCGCCATGCGCACCCAGGGCGACGACATCGCCGAGGTCCTGGCGCTGCTCGGCTGCCGCCCGACGTGGGACGACCGCTCCCGCCGGGTCACCGGAGTCGAGGTGGTGCCGACGGCCGAGCTGGGCCGTCCCCGCGTCGACGTGACGGTGCGCATCTCCGGCTTCTTCCGGGACGCCTTCCCGCACGTGGTCACGCTCATCGACGACGCGGTGCGGCTGGTGGCCGCCCTGGACGAGCCCGCCGAGGAGAACTTCGTGCGCGCGCACGTCGCCGCCGACCTCGCCGAGCACGGCGACGAGCGGCGGGCCACCGCCCGCGTCTTCGGCTCCAAGCCGGGCGCGTACGGGGCCGGGCTCCTGCCGCTGATCGACGCCCGCAACTGGCGCAGCGACGCCGACCTCGCCGAGGTGTACGCCGTCTGGGGCGGCTACGCCTACGGCCGGGGGCTGGACGGGCGGGAGGCGCGGGCCGACATGGAACGCTCCTTCGCCCGGATCGCGGTGGCGGTGAAGAACCAGGACACCCGCGAGCACGACATCGTCGACTCCGACGACTACTTCCAGTACCACGGCGGGATGGTGGCGATGGTCCGCCACCTCACCGGCGCGTCCCCGGCCGCGTACGTGGGGGACTCGGCGATGCCGCACGACGTGCGCACCCGCACCCTCGGCGAGGAGACCCGGCGGGTGTTCCGGGCCCGGGTGGTCAACCCGAAGTGGATCGCCGCGATGCGCCGGCACGGCTACAAGGGCGCGTTCGAGCTGGCGGCCACCGTGGACTACCTGTTCGGCTACGACGCCACCGCCGGCGTCGTCGACGACTGGATGTACGAGCACCTGGCCGCCGCGTACGTCTTCGACGAGACCACCCGGGAGTTCCTGGAGCAGTCGAACCCGTGGGCGCTGCGCGGCATCACCGAGCGGCTGCTCGAGGCGGCCGACCGGGGCCTGTGGGCCGCCCCCGACCCAACCACCCTGGACCGGCTGCGGGAGGCGTACCTGGCCAGCGAGGGCGACCTGGAGGACCGGCAGTGAGCGCGAGGAGTGAGCCGGTTCTGCGAGCCCCGCAGTCGCGAACGGAGGCGACGCAGTGAGCACCTACCCGTTCAGCGCCGTGCTGGGCATGGACGACATGCGGCTCGCCCTGCTGCTCAACGCGGTCTCCCCGGCGATCGGCGGGGTGCTCGTCCGCGGCGAGAAGGGCACCGCCAAGTCGACGGCCGTACGGGCCCTGGCCGCGCTGCTGCCGCCCGTGGACCGGGTGGCCGGGTGCCGCTTCGCCTGCGACCCCGCCGCCCCCGACCCGTCCTGCCCGGACGGCCCGCACCCCGACGCGCCGGCCGCCGAGCGACGTCCCGCCCGGCTGGTGGAGCTGCCGGTCGGCGCCGCCGAGGACCGGGTGGTCGGCTCGCTCGACCTGGAGAAGGCGCTCGGCGAGGGCGTCCGCGCCTTCGAGCCCGGCCTGCTCGCCGCCGCCCACCGCGGCGTGCTCTACGTCGACGAGGTCAACCTGCTCCACGACCACCTGGTCGACCTGCTCCTCGACGCCGCCGCGATGGGCCGTTGCCACGTGGAGCGGGAGGGCGTCTCGGTCAGCCACGCGTCGCGGTTCCTGCTGGTCGGCACGATGAACCCGGAGGAGGGGGAGCTGCGCCCGCAGCTGCTGGACCGGTTCGGGCTCACCGTGGAGGTGGGCGCCAGCCGCGACCCGGCCGTACGCGTCGAGGTGGTCCGCCGCCGGCTCGCCGCCGACGCCGACCCGGCCGGCTTCGCCGCCCGCTGGGCCGACGCCGACGCGCAGGTGGCCCGTCGGGTCGTCGCCGCCCGGCAGCGGCTGGAGCGGGTGCTGCTGCCGGACGCCGCGCTGCGCCAGATCGCCGAGGTGTGCGCCGCGTTCGACGTGGACGGCATGCGCGCCGACATCGTCACCGCCCGCACCGCGCTGGCGCACGCCGCCTGGCACGGCCGGGACGTGGTCACGGTGGAGGACGTCCGGGTCGCCGCCCGGCTGGCGCTGCCGCACCGGCGCCGCCGGGACCCGTTCGACACGCCGGGGCTGGACGAGAAGCGCCTCGACGAGGCCCTGGACCGGGCCCGCGACGACGACCCCGACGACGACCCGGGCGGTCCCGGCGGTCCCGGCGGCGACCCGCGCGGCCCCGGTCCGCACGGCGGCCCCGGTGGCGCCGGCAACGCCCCCGACGACGGCGGATCCCGGGACGACGGCGGCCCCGGACCGGACGCGGCGGGCGACGCGAACGGGCCGGGTTCCCGGCGCGACGGCGACGCCGGCCGGGACCGGGCTGAGGGGAACGGGCCCCACGGCACCTGGCCCGACCGGTCGGACGGCACCTGGCCCGACCGGTCCGACGGCGACCAGGCAACCGGCCGGTCCGACGACGCGGCGGCCGACGCCGGCGTCGACGGCGGGACCGGCCGGACCGCACCGGCGCCCGGCCGGCCCGGCACGGGCGGGCAGCCGGTGGCCGTACCCCGGCAGGGGCTGAGGGCGCGGCTGCTCACCGCGCCGGGGATCGGTGACGGGGTGCCCGGCCGGCGCTCCCGCGCCCGCACCGGGCGGGGCCGCACCACCGGGGCGCGGGTGCCGGCCGGCCGGGCCGGGGCGCTGCACCTGCCGGCGACCCTGCGGGCCGCCGCCCCGCACCAGGGCGCCCGGGGTCGCGTCGCCGGGCCGCTGCGGCTGCGCCCCGACGACGTCCGCGAGGCCGTCCGCGAGGGACGCGAGGGGAACCTGGTGCTCTTCGTGGTCGACGCCAGCGGCTCGATGGGCGCCCGCGCGCGGATGGCCGCCGTCAAGGGCGCCGTGCTCGCCCTGCTCACCGACGCCTACCAGCGCCGGGACAAGGTCGCGGTGGTCGCCTTCCGGGGAGCCGCCGCGCTGACCCTGCTGCCGGCCACCTCCTCGGTGCTGGCGGCCTCCACGCGGCTGGCCGAGCTGCCCACCGGCGGGCGTACGCCGCTGGCCGAGGGGCTGCTCGCCGCCGCCGAGCTGCTGCGCGTGGAGCGGCTGCGCGACCCCCGCCGCCGCCCTCTGGTGCTGGTCGTCACCGACGGCCGGGCCACCGCCGGGGAGCGCCCGCTCGACCGGGCGGCCCGCGCGGCGGCCGTGCTCGCCGCCACCGGCGCCCCCTGCGTCGTCGTGGACTGCGAGAGCGGCCCCGTCCGCCTCGGCCTGGCCCGCCGCCTCGCCGCCCAACTCGGCGCCGACCACCACCGCCTCGACGAGGTGGCCACCGCCCCCCTCACCGATCTCGCCGCCGGCCGCCCCACCGCGGCGTCCAAGCCCCGTCCCACCCCGCACGCCCGGTCCGCCGTAGATCTTGGCGACGGACGGCCCCCAGGGGGGCCCTTTCCTACCAAGATCGCCGCGACCGCCACCGCCGCCGCCGCGACCGCCGCCGCCGTCGTCGTCGGTGGCGGGCAGAACAGGAGTGTTGCCTGATGCCGCAGGGGAAGCCGTCCCACGTGCCCGCCGACGGGTTGACCACACGGCAGCGGCGCAACCGTCCGCTGCTGGTCGTCCACACCGGACAGATGAAGGGGAAGTCGACCGCCGCGTTCGGGCTGGCGCTGCGCGCCTGGACCGCCGGCCTGCCGATCGGGGTGTTCCAGTTCGTCAAGAGCGCCAAGTGGCGGGTGGGCGAGGAGAACGCCTTCCGCGCCCTCGGCGAGGTGCACGAGCGCACCGGGCAGGGCGCCCCGGTGGCCTGGCACAAGATGGGCGAGGGCTGGTCCTGGATCCAGCGCGGCGGCGAGGCCGACCACGCCGCCGACGCCCTCGAGGGCTGGCGGCAGATCCAGCGCGACCTGGCCGCCGAGCGCTACGGCCTGTACGTGCTCGACGAGTTCACCTACCCGATGAAGTGGGGCTGGGTGGACGTCGACGAGGTGGTCGACACCCTGGCGAACCGCCCCGGCTTCCAGCACGTCGTCATCACCGGCCGGGACGCCGACCCGCGCCTGGTCGACGCCGCCGACCTGGTCGCCGAGCTGACCAAGGTCAAGCACCCGATGGACGCCGGCCAGAAGGGCCAGAAGGGCATCGAATGGTGACCGGCCCGACCCGGCGCACCGACCAGCGTCGCCCCGACGGGCCCACCGGGCCGGGTGGACACCCGCCCGCCGGTCCGGCCGGTGGCGCGCCGCCGGCCGACCCGGCCGGGCCGTGGGCGCTGCCCAGGGTGGTGGTCGCCGCGCCCGCCAGCGGGCACGGCAAGACCACCGTCGCCACCGGGCTGCTCGCCGCGCTGCGCCGCCGCGGCCTGACCGTCAGCCCGCACAAGGTCGGCCCCGACTACATCGACCCCGGCTACCACGCGCTCGCCGCCGGCCGACCCGGCCGCAACCTCGACCCGTGGCTGGTCGGCGAGGAGCGGATCGCGCCGCTGCTGCGGCACGGCGCCGCCACCCCGACGCCCGCCGACATCGCCGTGGTCGAGGGGGTGATGGGGCTGCACGACGGCGCGGTCGGCCGCCGCGGGTACGCCTCCACCGCGCACGTCGCCCGCCTCGTCGACGCGCCGGTGCTGCTGGTGCTCGACACCACCGCGCAGGGCCGCTCCGCCGCCGCGCTCGCCCTGGGCATGGCCGCGTTCGACCCCGGCGTGCGGATCGGCGGGGTGATCCTCAACCGGGTCGGCTCGCCCCGGCACGAGGCGCTGCTGCGCGACGCCCTCGCCGAGGTGGACGTGCCCGTGCTCGGGGCGGTGAGCCGCGCCGCCGAGGTCGCCGCCCCGGCGCGCCACCTCGGGCTGGTGCCGGTCGCCGAGCGGGCGCCGGAGTCGCTGGCCATCGTGGCCGCCCTCGCCGACCTCGTGGCGGCCACCGTGGATCTCGACGCGGTGCTCGACCTGGCCGGCACCGCCGGGCCGCTGCGCGCGCCCGCCTGGGATCCGGCCGCCGCCGTCGGCGGCCCCGCCGGCGCCGAGGGCCCGGTGGTCGCGGTCGCCGGCGGGCCGGCCTTCACCTTCTCCTACGCCGAGACCGCGGAGCTGCTCGCCGCCGCCGGCGCCACCGTCGCCCCCTTCGACCCGCTGCGCGACCCCGGCCTGCCCGCCGGCACCCGCGCGGTGGTCGTCGGCGGCGGCTTCCCCGAGGCGTACGCGCCGCAGCTCGCCGGCAACGCCACGCTCCGCGCGGAGCTGGCCGACTTCGACGGTCCGGTCGTCGCCGAGTGCGCCGGCCTGCTCTACCTCGGCCGGTCGCTCGACGGCGTGCCCATGTGCGGCCGGCTCGACCTCACCGCCCGGATGACCGACCGGCTCACCCTCGGCTACCGGGACGCCGTCGCCGTCACCGGGTCCCCGCTGCACCGCCCCGGCGACCCGGTACGGGGCCACGAGTTCCACCGCACCGCCACCGACCCCGGCCACGGCGACCGGCCGGCGTGGCGCTGGGACGGCGCCGACCACGGCTTCGTCGCCGGCCGGGTGCACGCCTCCTACCTGCACACCCACTGGGCCGGGCACCCGCACGCCGCCCGCCGCCTCGTCGAGGCGGCGAGCCGGTGACCGCGCCGAACGGCATCCCGGCGGACGATCACCGCCCGCCGGCCGGCGGGCGGCCTGCGGGTCGGCGGGCCGGCGGGCCGGGGACCGCGCGACCCGGCGCCGACCCGTCCGGGCACGCCGACGCCGGCCGGCCCGCGCCCGCCGACGCCGCCACGCTGACGGGGGTCGGGGTCGGTCCGGGCGACCCGGAACTGCTCACCCTCCGGGCGGTCCGGGTGCTGGCCGAGGCCGACGTGGTGTTCGTACCCGTGCTGGACCGGCTCGCCGCGGACGGCGACGCGCCCCCGGGCCGGGCCGAGGCCACCGTGGCCGCGCACGTCGCGCCGGAGCGGCTGCGCCGGCTGCCGTTCGCCCTCGACGACCGGGGCGGGGTGACCGCCCGCCGGGAACGCGCCTGGGACGACGCCGCCCGAGCGGTGGTCGACGCGGTCGACGGGGGCGCCCGCGCGGTCGTCTTCGCCACCATCGGCGACCCGAACGTCTACTCCACCTTCGGCTACCTCGCGCAGAGCGTGCGCGCCCTGCGCCCGGCGGTCGAGGTGCGCACGGTCCCCGGAATCACCGCGATGCAGGACCTCGCGGCGCGCAGCGGCGTGCCGCTCTGCGAGGGCCGGGAGCCGCTGACCCTGCTGCCGGCCACCGCCGGGCTGGCGCTCTTCGCCGACGCGCTCGCCGGCCCCGGCACCGTCGTGACCTACAAGGGCTGGCGGCGGCACGCCGAGCTGGTCGCCGAGCTGCGCCGGCAGGGCCGCCTCGGCGACGCCGTGCTGGGCCGGGGCCTCGGGCTGCCCGGCGAGCGGATCGGCCCGGTCGCCGACGCCGCCGACGACCTGCCGTACCTGTCGACGCTGCTGGTCCCGGCCCGCCGGGACCGTAGGGGAGGAAAACTGTGAGCACCGCGCCGATCGCGGACCGCGCCGACGACGGCGGGCCGACCAGCACGGGCAAGGTGTGGTTCGTCGGGGCCGGCCCCGGCGCGGCCGACCTGCTGACCCTGCGCGCCGCCCGGGTGATCGGCGCCGCCGACGTGGTGGTCTGGGCGGCCAGCCTGGTGCACGCCGACGTGCTCGCCCACGCCCGCGGTGACGCGGAGATCGTCGACTCGTCGCGGCTGCCCATCGAGGGCGTGCTGCCGCTCTACCAGCGGGCCGCCGCCGACGGGCTGACCGTGGCGCGGATCCACTCCGGCGACCCGGCGCTGTGGGGCGCGGTGCAGGAGCAGCTCGACCTGTGCCGGGCGCTCGGGCTGGCCGTGGAGATCGTCCCCGGCGTCTCCTCGTTCACCGCCGTCGCGGCGATCGTCGGCCGGGAACTGACCATCCCCGAGGTCGCCCAGTCGGTGATCCTGACCCGGCTGGAGGGCGGGAAGACGCCGATGCCGCCCGGCGAGCGGGTCCGCGAGTTCGCCCGGCACGGCACCACGATGGCCCTCTTCCTCTCCGCCGCCCGCTCCGGGCAGGCGCAGGCCGAGCTGCTGGCCGGCGGATACCCGCCCGACACCCCCGTCGTGGTGGCGTACCAGGCGACCTGGCCGGACGAGCTGGTGGTGCGGTGCGCCCTCGGCGACCTGGAGGCCACGGTCAAGGAGCACAAGCTCTGGAAGCACACCCTCTTCCTGGTCGGCCCGGCGCTCGCCGCCGCCGGCACCCGCTCGCACCTCTACCACCCCGGACACTTCCACACGTTCCGGCGGGCCGAGCCGGCCGCCCGTGCCGACCTGCGCCGCGCCCGGGCCGCCAGCGCGACACCGGGGGACGGGCACGCCGGATGACGTACGCCGAGCCGCCGCTGCGCGAGCCGGACCTGCCGCGTACCGCGAAGGTCCGGCCCACCGCGCTGCGCACCGGCTGGACCACCGGCGCCTGCGCGACGGCGGCGGCCAAGGCGGCGGTGACCGCCCTGGTCACCGGCGTGCCGCAGCGGGAGGTGGAGATCGGGCTGCCCGCCGGCCGGCGGGTCACCTTCCCGGTGGCCCGCTGCGAGGTCGACGCCGGCACCTCGGCGGAGGCCGTCGTCGTCAAGGACGCCGGCGACGACCCGGACGTCACGCACGGCGCCGAGCTGACCGTCACCGTCGGCTGGCGGGACGAGCCGGGGCTGCGGCTCGACGGCGGGCCGGGCGTCGGCACGGTCACCAAGCCGGGCCTCGGGCTGCCCGTCGGCGGGCCGGCGATCAACGAGACCCCACGTCGGATGATCGGCCAGGCCGTCGCCGAGGTGGTCGACCTGGCCGAGGTGGGCGTCCGGGTGGTGGTGAGCGTGCCGCGCGGCGAGATCATGGCCCGCAAGACCACCAACCGGCGGCTCGGCATCCTCGGCGGCATCTCCATCCTCGGCACCACCGGCATCGTCCGCCCGTTCTCCACCGCCTCCTGGCGGGCCAGCGTGGTGCAGGCGGTGCACGTGATGGCCGCGCAGGGGGAGCGGACCGTGGTGCTGTGCACCGGCGGGCGCACCGAGCGGGCCGCCCGCGCGCTGCTGCCGGAGCTGCCCGAGGTGTGCTTCGTCGAGGTCGGCGACTTCACCGGCGCGGCGGTCACCGCCGCCGTCGGCGACCGGATGACCGGGGTGGTCTTCGTCGGGATGGCCGGCAAGCTGGCCAAGCTCGCCGCCGGCATCCTGATGACCCACTACACCCGGTCCAAGGTGGACCTGTCCCTGCTCGGGGAGGTCACCGCCGAGGCGGGCGGCGGGCCCGACCTCGTGGCGGCGGTGACCGCGGCGAACACCGGGCGGCACGCGTACGAGCTGTGGGAGGCCGCCGGGCTGCTCGGCGCCGCCGGCGACCTGCTCTGCCGCCGGGTGCGGCAGGTGCTGCTCCGGTTCGCCGGCGGCGCGGTCACCGTCGACGTCGCGATGGTCGACTTCGCCGGGGACCGGGTGGTCGCGTCCTCGGGCCGGTGGGCGGCGTGACCGGGGGCACCGGGCCGGCGGTGACCGTGGTCGGGATCGACGCCGCCGGCGGACCGCCGCACCCCGCCGCCGCGCCCGTGCTCGCCGGCGCCCGGCTGGTGGTCGGCGCGGCCCGGCACCTGGCCGCCGTACGCCTGCCGGCCGACGCCGAGACCGTCGCCCTCGGGCCGCTCGCGCCGGCGCTGGACCGGCTGGCCGCCGCCGTCGCCGCCGGCGCGGACGCCGTGGTGCTGGCCAGCGGGGATCCCGGGCTGTTCGGCGTCGTCCGGCGGCTGCGGGCGGCCGGGCTGCCGCTGCGGGTGCTGCCGGCGGTCTCCAGCGTCGCCGCCGCGTTCGCCCGCGCCGGGCTGCCCTGGGACGGCGCGGCCGTGGTCACCGCGCACGGCCGGGACCCGCGACCGGCGCTGAACGCCTGCCGGGCGCTGCCCGCCGTCGCCGTGCTCACCGCCCCCGGGGCCGGGGCCGCCGAGCTGGGCGCTGGCCTGGTCGGCTGGACCCGCCGGCTGGTGGTCGCCGAGCACCTCGGCACCGACGCCGAACGGCTCACCGAGACCACCCCCGAGCAGGCCGCCGCCCGCGACTGGGCCGACCCGCACGTGCTGCTCAGCCTCGCCAGCGAGCCCGGCGCGGCCGGAATGCGGGCGGACAACCAGCCGGCCGCCGCGCCGGCCGGCGGCTGGGCGCTGCCCGAGGCCGCCTACGCGCACCGCGACTCCATGATCACCAAGTCGGAGGTACGCGCCCTCGCCGTCGCCCGGCTGCGCCCCCGCCTCGGCCGGCTGGTCTGGGACGTCGGCGCGGGCAGCGGCTCGGTCGGCATCGAGTGCGCCCTGCTCGGCGCGGCCGTGGTCGCCGTCGACCGCGACCCGGCGGCGCCGGTGCGCGCCAACGCCACCCGGCACGGGGTCGACGTCCGGATGGTCGTCGGGGCCGCCCCCGACGCGCTGGCCGGGCTGCCCGACCCGGACGCCGTCTTCGTGGGTGGCGGCGGCGTCGACGTGCTCGCCGCCGTGGCGCAGCGGCGGCCGGAGCGGGTGGTGGCCACCCTCGCCGCCGTCGACCGGGTCGCCCCGGCGGTCCGGCTGCTGCGCGCCGCCGGCTACGCCGTGGAGGGCGTCCAACTCTCCGCCGCCCGCCTCGCCGACCTGCCCGGCGGGTCCATCCGACTCGCGGCCACCAACCCGGTGGTCGTCCTCACCGGGGAGCGCCCGTGAACCACCCGCCCACCGCCATGGACCAGCCGGCCCTCCGGGCCGGCTCCGGCGCCGCCGGACACCCCGGCTCGACGACGACGCCCTCACCACGGCCCGCCCCGGCGACGACGCCCCCGGGCGAGGTCGGGCCGACGCCGCCCGGCGGGGACGCGGCCACCGTCGGGCTCGTCGCCGCCACCGCCGCCGGGCGGCGGCACGCCCGCATCCTGGCCGACGCCTGGCCGCACGCCCGCCTCGTCACGGCGGACACCGTCGCGGACGCGCTGCGCGCCGCCTGGGCCGGCTGCGACGCGGTGGTGGCGTTCCTGGCCACCGGGGCGGTGGTGCGCATCCTCGCGCCGCTGCTCGGCGACAAGCACACCGATCCGGCCGTGGTGGTGGTCGACGAGGCCGCCCGGCACGCGGTCGCGCTGCTCGGCGGGCACGCCGGGGGCGCCAACGACCTCGCCGCGCGGGTCGGTGCGCTGCTCGACGCGCGGCCGGTGGTCACCACCGCCACGGACGCGGCGGGCCTTCCCGGCCTGGACACCCTCGGCTGGCCCGTCGAGGGCGCGGTGGCCGCAGTCAGCCGCGCCATCCTCGACGGCGAGCCGGTCACGCTGGTCGCCGACGCCGCCTGGCCGCTGCCCGCCCTGCCCGACAACGTGCGCCCCGTCCCGCCGACCGAGCCGACCGAGCCGACCGAGCCGACCGCGCCCGCCGCCCCGGTCGCCCCGCCCGGGGCCGGGGAACCGGTCGGCCCGACCGGGGCCGGGTCGGTCGACGGTGGCGCCGGAGCAGCCGGGCCGCCGGTCGAGGCTGGCGCCGGACCAGCCGGCCCGCCGGTCGAGGGCGGCGCCGGAGCAGCCGGGCCGCCGGCCGGCGGCGGGTACCGGCTGCTGGTCACCGACCGGCTCGTGCCGCTCGACGCCCGGACGGCCGTGCTGCGGCCCCCGTCGCTGGTCGCCGGGGTGGGGGCCAGCCGGGGCGTGCCCGCCGCCGAGGTGCGCGGCCTGCTGGACCGGGTGCTCGCCGAGGCGGGGCTCAGCCCGGCGAGCCTGCGGCACCTGGCCAGCGCCGACATCAAGGCCGACGAGGCGGGCATCCGGGCGACCGCCGACGCGCTCGGCGTACCCCTGGTGACGCATCCGGCGGCGCAGCTGGCGGCGGTCGACGTGCCGCACCCCAGCGAGGTGGTCCGCGCCGCCGTCGGCACCCCCAGCGTCGCCGAGGCGGCGGCGCTGCTCGGCGGCGACGCCGAGCTGCTGGTGCCGAAGACCGCGACCGCCATGGCCACCGTCGCCGTCGCCCGGCACGCCCCGCGCGGCCGGCTCGCGATCGTCGGCCTCGGCCCCGGCGCGCCCGACCTGCGCACCGCCCGTGCGGTGACCGAGCTGCGCCGCGCCGCCGTGGTCGTCGGCCTCGACCAGTACGTCGACCAGGTCCGTGACCTGCTGCGCCCCGGCACCCGGGTGCTCGCCAGCGGGCTCGGCGCGGAGGAGGAACGGGCCCGCGCCGCCGTCGCCGAGGCCACCGCCGGCCACGCCGTCGCGCTGGTCGGCTCCGGCGACGCCGGCGTGTACGCGATGGCCAGCCCCGCCCTGGAGTACGCCGACGAGCGGATCGACGTGGTGGGCGTGCCCGGGGTGACCGCCGCGCTGGCCGCCGGCGCCCTGCTCGGCGCGCCGCTCGGCCACGACCACGCCTACCTGAGCCTGTCCGACCTGCACACCCCGTGGGAGGTCATCGCCCGCCGGGTGGCCGCCGCCGCCGAGGGCGACTTCGTGGCGCTGCTCTACAACCCGCGCAGCCGCGCCCGGGACTGGCAGCTCGGCGCGGCGCTGGAGGTCTTCGCCGCGCACCGGCCGGCGGACACCCCGGTCGGGGTGGTGCGCAACGCCAGCCGCGCCGACGAACGGGTGCACCTGGCCACCCTCGCCGACCTCGACCCCGCGCTGGTCGACATGTACAGCGTCGTGGTGGTGGGCAGCAGCCAGACCCGGATCGTCGCCGGCCGGATGGTCACCCCGCGGGGGTACCGGTGGCGGCGGTGACCATCGGCGCCTGCCAGGGCTGCGGCGCGTGCCTGCTCACCTGCCCGACACACGCCATCCGGCCGACGCCCGGCGGCCTCGCCGTCCGCGACGACCGCTGCACCGGCTGCCTCGAATGCCTGGAGATCTGCCCCGTGGACGCGATCCGCGCCACGGGCACCGACGAACGTGGAGGAAGCCGATGAGTTCGACCGCGGTCAACGCCGCACCTCCGGCCGGCCGGTGGAGCCGCGCCGAACGGGTACGCCTCGGCGGCATCGTGCTCGCCGTCGCCGTGCTGCACGTCGCCGGCTGGAGTCTCTACCTGTACTGGAACAACCAGCCCGCCGCGGCCGGCGGCCTCGCCGGGGCCGGCACGCTGGCGTACCTGCTCGGCGTGCGGCACGCCTTCGACGCCGACCACATCGCGGCGATCGACGACACCACCCGGCTGATGCTGCTGCGCGGGCGGCGCCCGGTCGGCGTCGGTTTCTTCTTCGCCCTCGGGCACAGCGGGGTGGTGCTGCTGCTGGCACTGGTGGTCGGCCTCGCCTCGGCCAACCTCGCCGGCCCCGGCCTGGCCGAGGCCCGCGAGGTGGGCGCCACCGTCGCGGTCCTCACCGCCACGCTCTTCCTCGCCCTCGTCGCGGTGCTCAACGCGGCGGTGCTGGCGGGCCTGGCGCGGCTGTGGCGGCGCCTGCGCCACGGCGACCTCGACGAGCGCGAGCTGGACCTGCACCTGCTCAACCGGGGGCTGGTGCAGCGCGTGCTCGGCTCCCGGGCCCGCGCGCTGGTGCGTTCCTCCTGGCACATGGCGCCGGTCGGGTTCCTCTTCGGCCTCGGCCTGGAGACCGCCAGCGAGGTGACCCTGCTCGCCCTGTCGGCCAGCACCGCCGCCGCCGGCGGGCTGCCCGTGCTCGCCCTGCTCACCCTGCCGCTGCTCTTCGCCGCCGGCATGTCCGCCATGGACACCGCCGACAGCCTGCTGATGAGCCGCGCCTACTCGTGGGCGTACCGGCACCCGGCCCGGCGGCTCTACTACAACCTGGCCACCACGGCGGTGACCGTGCTGGTCGGTGGCCTCGTCGCCAGCGTCTACGCCGCCGGCCTGCTGGTCGACCACCTCGGGGTGTCGGCGCTGGCGGGGTACGCGGGGGTCGCCGACCACTTCGAGCAGCTCGGGTACGCCGTCGTGGCCCTCTTCGTGCTCGCCTGGGTCGGCGCGGTGGCGCTGTGGAAGCTGCGCCGCTACGACGAGCGCTACGGCGCCCAGGCGGTGCGGCCGTGACCCGCGTCGTGCACCCCATCGAGCGGGAGTCGTACCGGATCCTGCGCTCCCGCGTGGACCTCGCGCACCTGCCGCCGCTGACCCGGGCCGTCACCGAGCGGGTGGTGCACGCCAGCGCCGACCTCGACTACGTCACCGACCTGGTCTGCGACGAGGCGGCCCTGGCCGGCGGGCTGGCCGCCCTGCGCGCCGGCGCGCCGGTGGTCACCGACGTGGCGATGGTGGCCGCCGGCATCACCGGGCGCGGGACGGTCTGCCCGGTCGCCGAGCCGGCCGCCGCCGACCTGGCCCGCGCGGCCGGGATCACCCGGTCGGCGGCGGCGGTGCGGATCGCCCTGGACCGGGTCGGCCCCGGCGCGGTGTGGGTGGTCGGCTGCGCGCCGACCGCGCTGGAAGAACTGATCACCCTGGACGCCCGGCCGGCGCTGGTCGTCGGGCTGCCCGTGGGCTTCGTGGGCGCCGCCGAGTCGAAGGCGGCGCTGCGGGCCAGCGGCCTGCCCGGGGTGTCCAACCGGGGCGAGAAGGGCGGCTCGGCGGTCGCCGCCGCAGCCCTCAACGCCCTGCTGTACGTGGAGGAGGAACAGTGAGCGCTCTGGTCATCGTCGGGCACGGCACGCGCAGCGCGGCCGGGGTCGACCAGTTCGTGGCGTTCGTCGAGCGGGTCCGCCGCCGCGCCGCCGGCACCCTCGGCGACGTCGAGGGCGGGTTCATCGAGCTGTCCCGGCCGCCGCTCACCGACGCGGTCGGCGCGCTCGTCGACCGGGGACACCGGTCGCTGGTCGCGCTGCCGCTGGTGCTGACCGCCGCCGGGCACGGCAAGGGCGACATCCCCGCCGCGCTGGCCCGCGAGCGGCAGCGTCACCCCGGGCTCAGCTACGTCTACGGTCGGCCGCTGGGCCCGCACCCACTGCTGCACACCGCCCTGGAGCAGCGCATCGACGACGTCCTGGCCGGCGACGACCGGGCCGGCACCTGGGTGGCGCTGATCGGGCGCGGCTCCACCGACCCGGACGCCAACGCCGAGGTCGCGAAGGTGGCCCGGCTGCTCTGGGAGGGGCGTGGCTACGCCGGCGTCGAGCCGGGCTTCATCTCCCTGGCGGAGCCGTCGGTGCCGGCGGTGCTGGACCGGCTGCGCCGGCTCGGCGCGCGGCGGATCGTCGTCGCGCCGTACTTCCTCTTCGCCGGGGTGCTGCCCGACCGCATCGTCGCCCAGTCGGCCGACTTCGCCGCCGCCCACCCCGACCTGGACGTGCGGGTCGCCGACCTGATCGGCGACTGCGACGCCCTCGCCGACCTCGTCCTCGAGCGGCACGCCGAGGCGCGCCGCGGTGACATCCGGATGAACTGCGACACCTGCGCGTACCGGGTCCTGATGCCGGGCTTCGCCGACAAGGTGGGCCGGCCGCAGACCCCGCACGACCACCCCGACGACCCGGTCGACGGCCACGACCACCACCACGGCCACGGCCACGGCCAGCACGACCACGACCACCACGACCACCACGACCACGGCCACGGCCGGCACCGGCACCACGACGGGGGTCCGCGCCGGGGGCACGTCGCGGTGGTCGGCGGGGGACCCGGACCCGAGGATCTCATCACCGTACGGGGCAGGGCGCTGCTCGACGAGGCGGACGTGGTGGTGGTCGACCGGCTCGCCCCGCGCGGGCTGCTCGCCGGGCTGCGCCCCGAGGTGGAGGTGGTCGACGCGGCGAAGGTGCCCCGTGGGCCGTCGGTGGGGCAGGACAACATCAACGCCGCCCTCGTCGCGCACGCCCGCGCGGGGCGGCGGGTGGTCCGGCTCAAGGGCGGCGACCCGTACGTCTTCGGGCGCGGCCACGAGGAGGTCCAGGCCTGCGCGGCGGCCGGGGTGGAGGTGACCGTGGTCCCCGGAGTGACCAGCGCGGTCGCCGCCGCGGCCCTGGCCGGGGTGCCGGTCACCCACCGGGGCGTCGCGCACGACGTCACCGTCGTCTCCGGGCACCTGGCGCCCGGGCACCCGGACTCGCTTGTCGACTGGGCGGCACTGGGCCGGGCCCGGGGCACGGTGGTGCTGCTGATGGCCGTGGACACGGTCGGCGAGATCGCGGCGGCGCTGGTCGAACACGGCCGCGCCCCGGACACCCCGGTCCTCGCGGTACAGGACGCCGGGCACCCCGGGCAGCGCACGGTGACCGCCCGGCTGGACGAGATCGGCGCGGTCGCGGCCCGGGAGGGGATCGGCCCGCCGGCCGTCTTCGTGCTCGGCCCGGTGGTCGCGCTGGCCGCCCCGGCCGCGCCCGCCTGAGCCGACCGGCGGGGGCGCCGGTGCGACCGCCCCCGTCGGTCACCCGGGCGGACGGCGGAGCGACGCCGGGTCGGCCGGTCGGTGCCGGGGCGAGGCCGGGCGGTCGGTCGGCGCCCGGGTCAGGCGATGCGGGCGCCGCCGGTCAGCCGGCCACTGCCCGGGCCAGGGCGAAGCCGGCGCCGGCGGCGGCGAGCCCGGCGGCCACGCTCGCCAGCGCGTTGGCCAGGGCGAGGAGCCGCCGGCCCCGCCGGGCCAGCCGCAGCGTCTCGTAGCCGAAAGTGGAGTACGTGGTCAGCGCGCCGCAGAAGCCGGTGCCGAGCAGCGCGCCGGCGGCCGGGCCGACCGGTAGCCCGACCAGGAGACCGAGCAACAGCGACCCGAGCACGTTGACGGTCAGCGTGCCCCACGGGAAGGCCGACCCGAGCCGCGCCTGCACGGCCCGGTCGGTGAGGTAGCGCAGCGGCGCGCCGAGGGCCGCGCCGACCGCGATCAGCAGCACGGTCACCGCCCGCCCCCGCCGTCCGCCGCCCGGCCGAGCAGCCGGCCGGCGAGCGCGTCGCCGAGCCAGACCGCCGCCAGCGCGCCCAGCAGCGTCGCGGCCAGGTAGCCCAGGGCCACGGCCGGGGCGCCCGCGTCGAGCGCCCGGTGGACGTCCACCGCGTACGTCGAGAAGGTGGTGTAGCCGCCGAGCACCCCCACGCCGAGGAACGGGCGCAGCAGCGGCCGGCCGCCACCGGCCCTCTCGAGCGCCGCCATCAGGACGCCGATCAGGAGGCACCCGGTCAGGTTGACGCCGAAGGTGGCCCACGGGAAGCCGGTGGGGCCGTGCGGCAGAGCGTGCTGGAGGCCGGCCCGGGCCAGGGCGCCGAGCGCGCCGCCGGCGGCGACGGCGCCGAGCACCGCCCCGGGGCGGGCGGCCAGCTCGCCCCGGTCGGCGGGGACGCTCAGGTCGACGTCGGGGTCGACGCGCGGGTCCGGTCCGGACATCTCTCCTCCCCGCCGGTGCCACGGGCGGGGACCGGCGGTGCGTGGTCGTCAGCCTAGTGCCCGCCCGCGGCGGGCGTCCGGGCGTCCCGGTGGCCCGGGCGCCGTCAGCGCACCCCGGCGACGGCGGCGTCGGTGCCGCCCCGCCACACCGTGCCCACCTCGGCGAAGCCGGCGGCGGCCAGCGCGGACAGGTGCCAGGACACCGGCGGGTTCCACTCCGGACTGTGCCCGGTCGGGTAGATGGCGTGCCGCTGCGCGACGAGCGGGCCCAGCGTCGGGTCGGCCGCCGCCCGCTCCCACCACTCCGCCCAGGACAGGGCGGCTCCGGCGGCGTACCGGGCCGACCGGCGGTCGCGGGCCCGGTCGAGCAGGCGCTTGCTGAGCTGCGGCAGCGCGTCGTCCGGCATGTGGTCGGCGTTGACGAGGATCCCGCCGGGGCGCAGCAGGTCGCGCAGCTCGGCGTAGAGCCGGCTGAGCCGCTCCGCCGGCAGCCAGTGCAGCGCGGTGGCGGTGAGCACGGCGTCGTAGTCGCGGTGGGGGAGCGCGGTCTGCCAGTCCGGCCGGCCGAGGTCGGCGGTGACGACGGTGACCCGGTCGCCGAGGGAGGCGCGGGCGAGGGCGAGCAGGGCCGGGTCGAGGTCCACGAGCGTCACCTCGGCGTCGGGGAAGCGGCGCAGCGTCCGGTCGGAGATGCTGCCCGTGCCGCCGGCCAGGTCGAGCAGCCGGAGCCGGTCGCCGTCGCGGACCGCGTCGACGGCGTCGAGCATCGCGGTGAACCGGTGCTCCCGGTCCGGCAGGTACGCCTCCTGCTGGCGGTCCCAGCTCTCCTGCCAGGCCGTGGTATCCGTGATGTAAGGACTCATGTCGACCAGGCTAGTTACGTGACGGGGCCGCGTCCAGACCTTGTTGCCAACATTTTGCAACTGCGACTCTGTGGCAAGTCTGGGCTGCGTCCGGTGCCCGGCGGCCCGCCACGCCGGGCCGCCGTTTCGTCCCGATCGACCCGGGGCATAAGCCTCACCAGGGGATTCGTCGAGAGGGGGATCGCGATGGCCGACACGACGACGGCGTCGAGTACGCGTCCGTCCGGGTCCGCATCGAACGGCCGGCGCTCGCCCGGGCGAGCCGGGGGGCCGCCGTTCCGCAAGCCGAGGTGGCCCAAGGCGTACGCCTTCGCGTTGGTGACCGGGGCGCTGTTCCTGGTCTCCTGGATCGGCCAGTTCGTCTTCCAGGCGACGGTGGAGAGCAACGAGGCCAGCCAGCACGGCCAGTCCTTCGCCTGGGCCGAATTCCTGCCGCAGTTCCTCGCGTCCACCTTCGAGAACTGGCAGTCCGAGTTCCTCCAGCTGATCTGGCAGGCGGCGGGCCTGGCCCTGTTCTACTACTGGGGCTCCTCCCAGTCGCGGGAGTCCGACGAGCGGATCGAGGCCAAGCTGGACGCGCTGCTGCGCGAGCGCGACCTGGACCCGGAGAACCCGTGACGTGCCGGTGACCGGGGAGCGCGTCGCGCCCGGCGCAACGCCGCGCACCGGCTGAGCGCCGGAGCCGCCGAGCGCCCGGCCCGCCGGTGGTGCGGTGCGGCCGGTCGGCGTACCGTACCAAGATCGGCGGCCGGGGCGGCCCGGCTCCGGGGCGACCCGGCGGTGTCCGTACCTGCTCCCGCCGCCGCGCCACCGTGACGTGCAGGAGGCACCGATGCAGGACCGCGCCCCGCGCCCCGAGGAGTTGGAGCCGATCGAGCGGGCGAGCGTCGACGAGCTGCGCGCGGTGCAGCGGGAGCGGCTGCGATGGTCGCTGCGGCACGCGTACGACAACGTCCCGCACTACCGGAGGGCCTTCGACGCCGCCGGGGTGCACCCCGACGACTGCCGGGACCTGGCCGACCTGGCCCGCTTCCCGTTCACCGGCAAGGCCGAGCTGCGGGAGAACTACCCGTTCGGCATGTTCGCCGTGCCGCGCGAACGGATCGCCCGGCTGCACGCCTCCTCCGGCACCACCGGCCGGCCGACCGTGGTCGGCTACACCGCCGAGGACCTGAGGACCTGGGCCCGGCTGATGGCCCGGTCGATCCGGGCCGCCGGCGGCCGCCCCGGCGACCGGGTGCACGTCGCGTACGGCTACGGGCTGTTCACCGGCGGGCTCGGCGCGCACTACGGCGCGGAGGAGCTGGGCTGCACCGTCATCCCCGTCTCCGGCGGGATGACCGAACGCCAGGCGATGCTGATCCGGGACTTCGAGCCCGACGTCATCATGGTCACCCCCAGCTACCTGCTCGCGATCGTCGACGAGCTGGAACGGCAGGGCGTCGACCCGCGCCGCACCTCGCTCCAGGTGGGGATCTTCGGCGCGGAGCCCTGGACCGAGGACATGCGCCGGGAGCTGGAGCAGCGCCTCGACATGCACGCCGTCGACATCTACGGCCTGTCCGAGGTGATGGGCCCGGGCGTGGCCAACGAGTGCGTGGAGACCAAGGACGGGCTGCACCTGTGGGAGGACCACTTCTATCCGGAGATCGTCGACCCGGTCACCGGCGAGGTGCTGCCCGACGGCGAGCGCGGCGAGCTGGTACTCACCTCGCTGACGCGGGAGGCGATGCCGGTCGTCCGCTACCGGACCCGCGACCTGACCCGACTGCTGCCCGGCACCGCCCGCCCGATGCGGCGGATCGAGAAGATCACCGGGCGCAGCGACGACATGATGATCGTGCGCGGGGTGAACGTCTTCCCCACCCAGATCGAGGAGCTGATCCTGCGTACGCCGCAGCTGTCGCCGCACTTCCAGTGCGTCCTCGGGCGGCAGGGCCGGATGGACACGCTGACCGTCCGCGTGGAGCGGCGGCCGGGAGTGGCCGCCGAGGCCGCCGAACGGGCCGGCGTCGCGCTGGTCGGGCTGGTCAAGAACACGATCGGAGTGAGCGTGGTGGTCGAGGTGATCGCCCCCGACGGGGTGGAGCGGTCGATGGGCAAGATGCGGCGGATCGTCGACCAGCGGCGGGGCGGCTGAAGTGGCCGGGCGCAACGCCGCGTACGACATGTTCGACGCCGATGTGGCGTCCAAGGGGCTCGGCATCGAGCTGGTCGACGCCGCCGGGGGGACGGCGGTGGCCCGGATGCGGGTGACCGGCGCGATGGTCAACGGCCACGCCATCGCCCACGGCGGCTTCGTCTTCCTGCTCGCCGACACCGCCTTCGCGCTCGCCTGCAACAGCCACGGCCCGGCCACCGTCGCCGCCGGCGGCGAGATCACCTTCGTCCGGCCCGCCCGCGAGGGCGATCTGCTGACCGCCCACGCCACCGAGCGCACCCGGTACGGCCGCAGCGGCATCTACGACGTCACCGTCACCCGCGACGGCGGCGAGGTGGTCGCCGAGTTCCGCGGCCGTAGCCGCGCCCTGCCCACGACCGCAGGCTGAGCAGGGGGATCGGTCCGGTGGGCGCCGCCGCCCGCCACCCGCCGGCCAGCCGGCCTCTCCACCGGCCGACCCGGTGCGGCTAAGATCGAAACGTGCGAGTGCTGGTGGTCTCCGCGCCGTTGATCGGGCACGTCTTTCCCTTGCTGCCGCTGGCCGGCGCGCTGCGCGACGCCGGGCACGAGGTGCTCGTCGCCACCGCCGCCGACGCCCTGCGGGCGGAGCAGTCCGGGCTGCCGGTGCGCGACGTCGCGCCCGCGTTCGACTTCGGACGGATCGCCCGCGGGTTGATGCTGCGCCACCCGCTGATCGCCCGGGCCGAGTTGGCCGGCACCGGCGGCACCCGGGGCGCCGGGCTGCTCTTCGGTGCGGTCAACGACCAGATCGCCGACGGGGTCGTCGCCGTCGCCGAGGAGTGGAAGCCCGATCTGGTGATCCACGAGCCGTTCGCGGTGGCCGGGGCGCTCGCGGCGGCGAAGCGTGGCGTGCCCGCCGTACGCCAGGAGAACTCCCTCTTCGACGGCCGGGAGCTGGTCCGGGCCACCCTCGCGCGGCTGGGCGCGGCCCTGCGCCGGCACGGCCTGGCGGAGCTGCCGCCCCCGGCCGCCGCGATCGCCGTCGCGCCACCCAGCCTGCTGCACCAGGACGGCTGGCCCATGCGTTACGCCGCCCACGCCGGCGGCGGCGAGCTGCCCGACTGGCTGCGCGAGCCGGGGGAGCGCCCGCGGGTGCTGGTCAGCCGCAGCACCGTCGCCGGCCCAGGCAGCGCCGGGCCGATGCCGGCGGTCGTCGCCGCCGCCGACCGGGTCGACGCCGAGTTCGTCCTGGTCCGCCCGGACGCGCGGCTGGCCCGCCGGGCGCTGCCCGGCAACGTGCGCACCGTCGACTGGATCCCGCTGCCCGAGGCGCTGCCGGCGAGCGCGGCGCTGGTCCACCACGGCGGCGCGGGCAGCGTCCTCACCGCCCTGATCGCGGGGGTGCCGCAACTGGCCACCGTCGGGCCCGGCGACCGGCGGCACAACGCCGAGCTGGTGGCCGCGCGGGGCGCCGGCCTCGCGGTGCCGGCGCGCGGCATCACCGCCGACACGCTGAGCCGGCTCGTCGGCGACCCGGCGCTGCGCGACGCGGCCCGCCAGGTCAACGCCGAGATCGCCGCCATGCCGGGGCCGGAGGAGCTGGTACGGCGGCTGGAGTCGCTGCGCTGACGCCGGGTCCGCGCCCGCGCGGCGGCCCGTTTCCGTCCCGGGTGTGGGGCAGGATGCGCCCATGGGACATGTCGTGCTGTTTCACTCCGTCTACGGGCTGCGGCCCGCCGTGCTGACGGCCGCCGACCGGCTGCGCGCCGCCGGGCACACCGTCGTGACCCCCGACCTCTACGGCGAGCCGGCCGCGGAGACGGTGGAGGACGGCTTCGCCCTGCTCCGCAAGATCGGCCAGGAGGCCGTGCTGGACCGGGCCCGGGTTGCCCTGCGCGAGGCGCCGGCCGACGCGGTGCTGGCCGGGTTCTCGATGGGCGCCGGGGTGGCCGGCGCGATGCTCGCCGAGCGTCCCGACGCCGCGGCGCTGCTGCTGCTCTGCGGCACCGGCGGCGAGCCGGAGACGGTCCGGCCCGGCCTGCCGGTGCAGCTGCACCTGGGCGACCCGGACGAATACGACGCGGAGCCGGAGGTCGAGCAGTGGCGGCGGGCGATGACCGAGGCCGGCGCGGAGCTCTCCGTCCACCGCTACCCCGGCGTCGGGCACCTCTACACCGACCCCGACCTGCCCGACCACGACCCGGCGGCGGCCGCGCGGACCTGGGAGCGGGCCATCGCCTTTCTCGCCGACCGCTGACCACCCGGCCTCTGACGTCCGTCGGTGGCCCACCGCGCGACGGCCGCCTCAACGTGGGCGGCGTTCAGGGTCGGGCTGTCGGCGCGGTCGGTCGGTCGGCCGGCTCCCCCGGGACCGTGACCGGAGTGGAGCTGGTGTCGATGGTCGTCTCGAACACCTTGAGCAGCAGCCGGTGCAGGGTCGTCCGCTGGCGCTCGGTCAGACCGGCGAGCAGGTCATGGTCCAGCGTGACTCCGGTGTGGCGCAGTTCGTCGACTGTCGCCCGGCCGGCGGCGGTGATGACGACGGTGCGCTTGCGGCGATCCGTCCGATCGCTGGTACGCGTGATCAGTTTGCGGGCTTCGAGCGTGTCGAAGATCGGCACGGCGTTGCGTGGATCGACGCCGATTGCCGCGCTGAGTCGCTGTTGGTGCGTCTCACCGTGTTCGTCGAGCGTCATGAGCACCCCGAAGTGGTGTGGGGTCAGTCCGCGCTCGGACAGCGTCCGGGCCCACCGGCGTCGTGACTCGGCGCCGAGCCGGGCCAGCAGGAAGCCGGTACTGACCCTCGACTCCGTCGGCTCACCGGCTCGCTCTTGCGCCATCGCGCGATCGTAGCCCGCTATGCTCATGGGCGACGACATTCATGAACTATGACTATCAGGCCGACGGGCACCGCTGCGACCGGGCGCGGCCTGCCCATGTCGCGGAAGAGGAGTCGTGGTGAGCGAACCAGCTGTCCTGATGGAAGGCGTGGTGTTCGGGGAGTCGCCCCGCTGGCGCGACGGCAGGGTGTGGTTCTCCGACTGGGGCGCGAACCAGGTGATCGCGCTCGACACCGACGGCAGCCACGAGGTGGTGGCCACCGTCGCGTCGTTCCCGATGTGCATCGACTTCCTGCCGGACGGGCGGCTGCTCGTCGTCGACTCGGCCCGGCAGCGGCTGCTGCGCCGTGAGCCGGACGGGTCGTTGGTCCGCCACGCCGACCTCTCCCCGATCTCGCGGAAGCCGTGGAACGACATCGTGGTCGACGAGCACGGCAACGCCTACGTCAACAGCATCGGGTTCGACTTTCCCGACGGCGAGTTCGCCCCGGGCCTGATCGTGCTCGTCACACCCGACGGCACCGTCAAGCAGGTCGCCGGCGACCTCGCCTTCCCCAACGGCATGGCGATCAGCCCGGACGGCGCCACCCTGGTCGTCGCCGAGTCCTACGCGAACCGGCTCACGGCGTACGACATCGACAGCGACGGTTGCCTCGGCAGCCCGCGCGCGTGGGCTGACACGCCCGGCGACCACCCCGACGGGATCTGCTTCGACGCCGAGGGCGCGATCTGGTACGCCGACGTCGGCAACCAGCACTGCGTCCGCGTCCGCCAGGGCGGTGACGTGCTGGCCACCGTCGACCTCGACCGCGGCGCCTTCGCCTGCACGCTCAGCCGCGACCACGACCCGCGCCTGTTCGTCGTCGGCCAGAACTGGGCCGGACCCGAGCGGTCGCGACCCAGCGGGCGGGTCGTGGCCTTCCCGGCACCCGCGCCGGGAGCCGGCAGGCCCTGACCCCGACCGCGCGCCTCGCAGCCTCCACCCGGCGAGGCGTCGCCGACAGTCACGCCGCGGTCGCCGCGCCTCGATGGCCGCCGTGTTGCGCTCCGGCGCCAGTTTCCGGGAGGCCACTCCACGGTCGGAGCTGCGATCTCGCGTGGCGTCGACGCGATCGAGCTCGCCGCAGCCCCGCCGGATCCGGGCGCGGACCGGGCCGGCGTACGGTCGGCAGGGCGACGAGGACCGGGCCGGCCCCGGTCGGCGCGGCGGGTAACGGGGAAGGGGCGGCGCCGGCGACTCCCGGGGGCTGCTGCCCGTCCCCGGCGGGCGCGCCGACCCGGCCGTCCGGCGCGGCGGTTCCCGACGCGGGTACGGCGGGGGTGGCGGGCGGCGGCACCGGGTGGAGG
>NZ_JBPQTP010000092.1:0-26932 GCF_051386395.1 Micromonospora sp. URMC 106 | reverse complement strand
GTCGCGGAGGGTGGGCGGGGGCGGTCGGTGTGGCGGGAGGCCGGCGAAGGGCTGCGGTTCGTGCGGGGGGACCGGACGCTGTGGCGGCTCACCGTGCTGACCGCCGGGAGCAACCTGGCCATCAGCGGATTGCTGGCGGTGCTGGTGCTCTACGCGCTCGACGTGCTGCGGGTGCCGACGGCCGGGTACGGGCTGTTCGCCGCGGGGGCGGTCCTCGGCGGGCTGGCCGGTGGGCTGGGGGCGGGCCGGCTGGCGGCCCGGCTCGGCACGGTGCCCGCGCTGCGCGCCGTGCTCGCCGTCCAGGCCGCCGCGCTGGCCGGGCTCGCGCTGGCCCGGCACCCGGTGCCGGGCGGGCTGGCGCTGGCCGTCTTCGCCGCCGGCACCACCGTGTGGAACAGCCTCTGGGCCACGTACGGGCAGCGCCACGTGCCGGCCGGCCTGCTCGGCCGGGTGGGTTCCGCCCAGCGGATGGTCGGCCTGCTCACCGCGCCGGTCGGGGCGGCGCTCGCCGGACTGGCCGGCGCGGCGTACGGGGTGGGGCCGGTGGCGGCGGCGGTCGCGGGGGTCTTCGCGCTGGTCACCCTCGCGGCGTGGCGGGTGCTGCGACCCGCCGCGCCGGTGTCGCCCGCCGTCCCGCCGACCACCGCCGCGACAGCGGGCCGGCCAGGGCGGCGCCCCCCGCGTTGAGCAGCACGTCGTCGACCGAGGAGACCCGGCCGGCAGCCTAGCGGGGCGTCCGCTCGCGGTGGCTCAGGCCGGAGAGGCGCATCGCGAACCGGTGCCGGGCCGGTGGCGCGGCGGAGAGCAGCCGGAGCAGCAGGTCCCGGGCGGGCCGGCGGGACGGGGGCAGGGTGGCCAGCCGGGTCAGCCGGTCGGCGAAGCCGGCCACCTCCTCCGCCAGCGGGCGGCGCCGGGCCGCGTACCCGTCGAGGAGCGTGTCGGGGCCGCCGGCGAGCACGTCGGCGAGGGTGCCGCCGAGGTCCACGGCGTCGCAGATGCCGAGGTTCATGCCCTGCCCGCCGGCCGGGCTGTGCACGTGCCCGGCGTCCCCGGCGAGCAGCACCGGCCCGGCGCGGAAGGTGTCGGCGATCCGATGGCGCAGCCGGAACCGGGAGGCCCACAGCACCTCCCGCACCCGGTCGGGGCGCCGGGTCGGGCCGCGCTCGTCGAGCAGCGCCTGGAGGTGGGCGGCGTCGGGCTCGGGTGGCGCGTCGGCCACCGCCGCGACCAGCCGGACGACCCCGTCGGGCAGCGGCGCCCAGACGAGCGGGCCGGACCGGGCGAGGAAGAGGGACACCTCGTCGCGGGGCAGCGCGCTGGTCACCCGGACGTCGGCCAGGACGAACGACTCCTCGCCGCCGGCCGGGCCGGTGAAGCCGATGCCGGCCCGCTCCCGCACGGTGCTGTGCATGCCGTCGGCGCCGACGAGGTAGCGGGCCCGCACCGTCGTCCCGGCGAACTCGGCGAGGACCCCGGCGCCGTCGCGGCGCAGCCCGGTCAGCTCGTGCGGCCGCAGCACCCGCACGCCGTGGGCGGCCAGCTCGGCGGTGAGCACCGACTCGGTCACCGACTGGGACACCATCAGCGCGTAGGCGTGCCGGGAGGGCAGGGTGCGGAACGGCACGGTGAGCAGCACCCGGTCGCGGTCGCGGACGGTGAACCCCGGCGACCGAAGGCCCCGCGCGACCAGCGGCGCGCCGACGCCGATCCGGTCCAGCACCTCCAGGGTGTACGCGTGCACGACCGCCGCCCGGGAGGTCACCGGCGGCCGGTCCAGCCGGTCGACCACCGTCACCCCGACCCCGCGCCGCGCCAACGTCAGCGCGGCGGCCAGCCCGGTCGGGCCGGCCCCCACCACCAGTACGTCCGTGCTCGTGGGCAGCATGGCCACCTCCATCACCGTCTATGCCAACAAATGTTGGCCAACTGTTGTTGGCAACGCTAGGCCGCCCGTCGCTGGTATGTCAACAGGCGTTGGCATACGGTTGTGGGCATGACCGAGGCAGCGCAGACCCGCCCCCGCCGTTCCGACGCCACCCGGGCGGCGATCCTGCGGGCCGCCCGCGAGCGCTTCGCCGCCGACGGCTACGACCGGGCGACCATCCGGGCCATCGCGGCGGACGCGCGGATCGACCCGTCGATGGTGATGCGCTACTACGGCAGCAAGGAGGGGCTCTTTGCGGCGGCGGCCGAGTTCGACCTGCGGCTGCCCGAGCTGACCGGCGTACCGGCCGGGCGGCTCGGCGAGCTGCTGGTCCGGCACTTCGTGGACCGCTGGGAGGGCGACGAGACGATGGTCGCGCTGCTGCGTACCGCCGCCACCAACCCGGCCGCGGCCGAGCGGATGCGCGACATCTTCGCCGGCCAGCTCGCCGCGGCGGCGGCCCGGGTCGCCCCCGACCCGGCGGAGGCCCCCCGGCGGGCCGGGCTGGTCGCCAGCCAGATGCTCGGCCTGGCGCTGACCCGGTACGTGCTGCGGCTGCCCCCGATGGTCGACGCGGACCCGGCCGAACTGGTCGCCTGGATAGCGCCGACCGTCCAGCGCTACCTGCGCGGCACGCCCGACGCCTGACGGCCACGGCGACGCCGGCCCGGGCCGCCCAACCTTTTCCGGGTCCCCGTGCGTCTGCCTGGTGACGCCGAACGGTCGGCCGGAGGGAGGGCGGATGGGACCGGCGACGACCGACGACGGGCGCGACAGCTACGTCACCTTCGTCGAGTGCCACCAGCACCGGCTGCTGCGCGCGGCCTACCTGGTCTGCGGCAACCGGCACCAGGCCGAGGACCTGCTCCAGGACGCGCTGCTCAAGCTCGCCCTGCGCTGGCCCGCCGTGCGCAACGGCGACCCGGCCGCGTACGTGCGGACCATCCTCTACCGCGACGCCGTCTCCTCCTGGCGGCGGCTGCGCCGGGAGTGGCTCAGCGCGTACCCGCCGGAGCGGGCGACGCACGAGGGGGACAGGACGCTGCGGCTCGCGCTGCGCGACGCACTCGGCCACCTGCCGCCCCGGCAGCGGGCGGTGCTGGTGCTGCGCTACTTCGAGGACCTCACCGAGGCGGCCACCGCCGAGGCGCTCGGCGTCACCGTCGGCACCGTGAAGAGCCAGTGCCACGCGGCGCTGCGCCGGCTCCGCGAGGTCGCGCCGGAACTGGGCCACGACGAGGGACGGCCCGGCGACGGCCTGGTCACCGGGATGGAGGTGAACCCGTGAGGGAAGAGGAGCTGCACCGACTGCTCACCGTCGCCGCCGAGGACGTCCGGCCGTCGCGCCCGGCGGTGGCCGGCTGGGAGCGGGCCCGCCGCGTCCGCCGCGCCCGCCGAGCCGCCGGCGCCGCCGCCGTGGCGGTCGCCCTGCTCACCGGCGGCACGGCGGTGGCCCTGCGCCCGACCGACCCGCCGCCACCGGCCACCGCGACGCCCGGCCCCACCCACACCGCCCCGCCCGTGCAGCGGCCACCGGCCGAGCTGAGCTACCCCGGCGACCCGCTGGGCCGGCTCGGCGACCCGGTCTCCGCGACGCTCTCGGACCGCCCGGTACGCCGGGCGCTGGCCCTCTACCAGCCGGTCGACCGGGACACCGGCGCGGAGAGCCCGATCCGGGTGCTCGGCGACGACGGGCTCGTACGCGAGCTGGACGTCGTCACCCCGGCCCGCACCCGCGACGTCGACGGCAACGAGGCGGTCCCCCTCAAGACGGGCAGCCTCTCGCCGGACGGGCGGACGGCCGCCTTCGCCCAGACCGGCCAGGTGATCGTGGTCGACCTCACCACCGCGGCGGTCCGCCGGTTCCCGCTCCCCGGCTACCTGGAGCACGCGCTCTGGTCCTACGACCGGCTGCTCGTCGGCGACGACGACACCACGTACGAGGTGGACCCGGACACCGGCGCCAGCCGGCGGATCCCGGTCTCGCCCTGGAACGTGGTCGTGCCCGACCCGGGCGGGCGGCCGGACCTCCTGCTGGAGCTGGGTGGCCCGCCGGAGGGCCTGATGCTGCACCGCGTCGCCACCGACGAGCGGGGACGCGGACAGGACCGGGTGCCCGTCGGCACCTCCGCGCTGCCCCCGGCCCACCGCGTCGACGAGTTCTACGGGCGCGGCTGGCTGCGCGGCGAACGGCTCGCGCGGGCCGGCTGGATCAGCATTGGCACCACGGGCGGGCTGGAGGGGGTCGCGGTGCTGGACGCCCGTACCGGCGCGGTGACCCACCTGCTCGACCTGGGCCGGGACGTCTGGAAGGGCTGCTGCGAGGTGCTCGGCTGGGAGCGGGACGGGGCGGTGCTGCTGCGCCACAACCCGGGCGGGCTGCTGCGCTGGCGGCCGGAGACCGGCGAGGTCACCGGGCTGACGCGGGACCTGTACGGCGCGGTGTCGCTCGCCGCCCACTGACCGGGCCGTCCCCGGTCGCCGTAGCCCTCTCGCCGGCGCCCCTCCGCCGCCTCGTACCGTGGCCCGCCAGGACGGACGCCTCGGTCGGAGACCGCGCCCCCGACCCGGCCGCCCTCCCGTCCGGCGGCCGGCTCCGGGCTCAAGGGCCTGGCGGAACGCCTCGCCGTGGTGGGCGGGTCGCTGGTGACCCAGGCCGGGCCGGAGGGCGGTTTCCGGGTGGTCGCCGAACTGCCGAAACCGACGTGACCCGGCCCTGGTCGGGCCGGGGTCAGCTCGCGAGGCCGCCGGGCTGGTCGCCCTTCACGACGGGCGCCCGGACGAGGTTGCCCCACTCGGTCCACGAGCCGTCGTAGTTGCGCACCTGCGGGTAGCCCAGCAGGTGCCGCAGCACGAACCAGGTGTGGCTCGACCGCTCGCCGATCCGGCAGTAGGCGACGATGTCGTCGTCCGGGCTGAGCCCGAGCTGGTCGGCGTAGATCGCGCGCAGCTCGTCCGCCGACTTGAACGTGCCGTCGTCGTTGGCGGCGGACTTCCACGGCTTGCTGACCGCGCCCGGGATGTGCCCGCCGCGCAGCGCGCCCTCCTGCGGGTAGTCCGGCATGTGCAGCATCTCGCCGGTGTACTCGCCCGGCGACCGGACGTCGACCAGCGGGCGGCCCGCCGCGACGTGCGCCATCACCTGCTCGCGGTACGCCCGGACCGGCGCGTCGTTGCGCTGCGGCACCGGGTAGTCGGCGCGCGGCCGGGCCGGCTTGTCCCGGGTCAGCTCCCGCCCCTCGGCGACCCACTTCTGCCGTCCGCCGTCGAGCAGCCGCACGTCGGGGTGGCCGAAGAGCGAGAACACCCAGAGGGCGTACGCCGCCCACCAGTTGAAGTTGTCGCCGTAGAAGACGACCGTGTCGTCCCGGCCGATGCCCTTGGCGGCGCACAGCTCGGCGAAGCGCTTCGCGTCGAGGTAGTCCCGGGTCACCTGGTCGTTCAGCTCGGTGTGCCAGTCCACCTTGACGGCGCCCGGGATGTGCCCGGTGTCGTAGAGCAGCACGTCCTCGTCGCACTCGACCACGACGAGGCCCTCGTCGCCCAGGTGCTCGGCCAGCCATGCTGTGGTGACCAGGCGCTGCGGGTCCGCGTACGACTGGAGTCGGGGATCAGGATCACTCGGCACAGACATGATCCCCAAGGTACGCCGGATCGCGGGCCGGCGACCGGCCAACGGAGATCGGGTGCGGCGGCTGGGACGCACCACACGTGACGGTGGCTGAAAACCGCCGACCACCGAGGATCGGCGTGACCGACCCGGTGGGCCCGCCGGCGTTGCCGGTCAGGCGCGACGGTGGGCGATCCGGCCCGCCACCACCGTCAGCAGGCACGCGCCGTCGGCGTCGAACACGGCCAGGTCCGCGCGCCCGCCGGGCACCAGCGCCGGCGGCACGGCGGCGGGCAGCACCCGCAGGTCGCCCCGGTCCACGGCCGACCGCAGCGCCGGATCGGCGACGTGCTCGGCGAGCACGGCGGTCACCCCCCGTCGCAGCAGCGCGTGCACCCGCTCGCGCGGGGTGTCGGCGGACGGCAGTGGACCGTCGTGCAGCACCCCCGGCCCGAGCGTGCCCGGCCAGCGGCGGATCCGGGCCCCGGCGTACGCCCCGGTCAGCTCGGCCAGCGGAGCGACCGCGACGATCCGGTCGGCCCGGACCGCGACGGCGGCCCCGGCGGTCGGCGCCTCGTCGGGGTCGGCCCGCAGCAGCGGCGCGGCGTGCAGGGTGAGCACGGCTCAGTCGCCGACCGGGCCGAGCACCGGTCGCTTCGGGGTGACCGTGTCGCCGGAGGAACGGCCGGTGAGCCGGCGCTTGATCCACGGCGCCAGGTGCTGCCCGGCCCAGCGCAGGTCGGCGGCCCGGGCGGCCAGCCAGGGCGTCGGCGCCGGATGCGGGGGCACCATCAGCCACTCCTCGTCGCAGCCGACGCCGAGCGCGGTCAGCACCTGCCCGGCCACCCGCCGGTGCCCGGCTTCCGAGAGGTGCAGCCGGTCGGTGCTCCACAGCATCGGGTTCAGGTAGGTGTCGTCGGCGTACAGGTCGACCAGGATCGCGCCGTGCCGCTCGGCGGTCTCACCGACGGCCTGGTTGAGCAGGTGGACCCGGGGCGCGACGAGCCGCTGGCCGGGCAGCCGGGCCATCACGTCGGCGAACCGGAAGAGGATCACGTCGGCGCCGCCGGAGCGCAGGTCCCGCACCACGTCGTCGAAGCGGGCGACCAGCGCGTCCGGGTCGAAGGTGCGCCGCAGCACGTCGTTGCCGCCGGCGGCGAAGCTGATCAGGTCGGGCTTCATGGCGAGCGCCGCCGGCACCTGCTCGGCCACCACGCTCGGGAAGAGCCGACCCCGGATGGCCAGGTTCGCGTACCGGAAGTCGGGGCCGGCCTCGGCGGCCAGCCGGGTGGCCACCAGGTCCGCCCAGCCCCGGTAGCTGCCGTCCGGGTAGGCGTCGTCCATACCCTCGGTGAAGCTGTCTCCCACCGCCACGAAACTGCGCCAGCGCACTTGTCATCCCTCCCATGCGCGTCGAGGAAGGGCACCTCGTTCGACGCTTCCGGAAGTGGAAGGGGCCCTTCCCGACGCGGGACAGTCTTCACCAGGGAGGCCGTCGCTGGGACCGACCGCCGGGCAAACGTGGCGGAGGTCATCGACCCGGATCAGGGGCCGGGGGCCCCGCAGAAATCTGCCGCGCGGGTGACAAATCGGATCGCCGACCCGCCGGCGCCCGCCGTACGCTGCGCCAATGCTGCTGCGCATGTCGACCCTGCTGCTCCGGACCCTGCGCGAGGACCCGGCGGACGCGGAGGTGCCGAGCCACCGGCTCCTGTTGCGGGCGGGCTACGTCCGTCGCGCCGCACCGGGCGGCTACACCTGGCTGCCGCTGGGCAAGCTGGTGCTGGACCGGGTCACCGAGGTCATCCGGCAGGAGATGACGGCGATCGGCGACCAGGAGGTGCACTTCCCGGCGCTGTTGCCGGCCGAGCCGTACCGGACCAGCGGCCGGTGGACGGAGTACGGCGACGACATCTTCACCCTCGCCGACCGCAAGGGGGCCGAGCACCTGCTCGCGCCCACCCACGAGGAGTTGGCCGCGCTGCTGGTGAAGGATCTGTTCACGTCGTACCGGGACTTCCCGGTGACGCTCTTCCAGGTGCAGACGAAGTTCCGCGACGAGGCCCGGCCCCGCGCCGGCCTGCTGCGCGGGCGCGAGTTCCTGATGAAGGACGCCTACTCGTTCGACCTCGACGAGGCGGGTCTTCAGGCGGCGTACGACCGGCACCGGGGGGCGTACCGGCGGATCTTCGACCGGCTCGGGCTGGAGCACACGATCGTGCGCGCGACGTCGGGGGCGATGGGCGGCTCGGCGTCGGAGGAGTTCCTGGCGGCGACGCCGGTCGGCGAGGACACCTTCGTCGGCTGCACGGCCTGCGACTACGCCGCCAACACCGAGGCCGTGACGACGCCCGCCCCGCCGGCCGGCGACCCGGACGCGCAGCCGGCTGCCGAGGTGCACGACACCCCCGAGACCCCGACCATCGCCAGCCTGGTCGAGCTGGCCAACGCCCGCCGGCTGGGCGGCCGGGACGACTGGACCGGCGCCGACACCCTGAAGAACGTGGTGCTCCAGCTGCGCCGGCCCGGCGCGGAGGAGGCCGAGCTGCTGGTGGTGGGGCTGCCCGGCGATCGCGAGGTGGACCTCAAGCGGCTCGGGGCGGCGGTCGCGCCGGCCACCGTGGACGTCTTCGACGGCTGGGACGCCCATCCCGAGCTGGTCCGCGGCTACATCGGCCCGCAGGTGATGGCGAAGCTCGGCATCCGCTACCTGGTCGACCCCCGGGTCGCGCCGGGCACCGCCTGGCTGACCGGGGCGAACGAGCCGGGCCGGCACGCGACGGGGGTGGTCTGCGGCCGGGACTTCGTGCCCGACGGCACGATCGAGGCGGCCGAGGTGCGCGCCGGCGACCCCTGCCCGGCCTGCGGCACCGGCGAGCTGACCATGCGGCGGGGCGTCGAGATCGGGCACATCTTCCAGCTCGGCCGCCGCTACACCGACGCCTTCGCCGTCGACGTGCTCGGCCAAGCCGGCAAGCCGGTCCGGCCGACGATGGGCTGCTACGGCATCGGGGTGTCCCGCGCGGTGGCGGCGATCGCCGAGCAGCACCACGACGAGCGGGGACTGGTCTGGCCGGCGTCGGTCGCGCCGTGCGACGTACACCTGATCGCCGCCGGAAAGGGGCCGCAGCTCGACGCGGCGCTGGAGCTCGGCGGACGGCTCTCCGCCGCCGGCCTGCGGGTGCTGGTCGACGACCGGACGCACGTCTCGGCCGGGGTGAAGTTCACCGACGCCGAGCTGGTCGGCATCCCGCGCGCCGTCGTGGTCGGCCGCCGCCTCGCCGAGGGGTACGTCGAGCTGCGCGACCGGGCCTCCGACGAGCGCGTCGAGCTGCCGGTCGACGGGCTGGCGGAACGACTCGTGGCGGAGGTACGTGGCGAGCGCGGGGACATGGTGTAGCGAACGCGCCACGGGGTACCGCAGTCCGATCGGCTGGACGTTGTTCTGGAGGCTCTCATGACCGGTTACCGGGTCAGCGACGTGATGACGAAGCAGGTCATCTACCTGCCCGCGGAGACCACCCTGGACGAGGCGGCCCGGGTGATGAAGGAGGCGGACATCGGCGACGTGGTGGTCACCGACGGCGCCACCCTCGCCGGGATGCTCACCGACCGGGACATCGTGGTCCGGGCGGTGGCCGAACGCAGCGACCCGGCCACCACCACGATCGGCTCGATCGTCACCCGGGAGGTGGTGATGATCGAGCAGCACTCGACCGCCGCCGAGGCGGCGGCCCTGATGCGGGAGCGGGGCATCCGGCGGGTGCTGGTCTGCGACAGCGAGCGCAAGCTGGTCGGCATCGTCTCCCTCGGCGACCTCGCGATGCAGCTCGATCCCAACTCGGCGCTGAGCGAGATCAGCGAGCAGGCGCCGACCGTCTGACCCCGGTGCGGCGCCGCACCCGGTGCGGCGCCGCACCCGGACCGGCGCGCGTCGGCGGTCCCGATGCGGCGGCGCGGCGGGCCCGGCTCGGGGCGGCGGTAGCCTCGGAGGCATGTCTTCCATGCCGGCCAGGCTGTCCGAGATCGTCGACGAGTTCGCCGCCGCGCCCCGCGACGTGGTGCTGGAGATGTTGCTGGAGTACGCCGACGTCATCCCGCCGCTGCCCGCCGGCTCCGCGGACCGGGAGGGCATGGAGCAGGTGCCGGAGTGCCAGACGTCGTTCTTCCTGCGCGCCCGGGTGACGCCGGAGAAGACGGTGGAGACGCTCTTCGACTGCCCGCCGGAGGCACCCACCACCCGCGCGTTCGCGGGCATCCTCGCCGAAGGGCTGGCCGGGGCGAGCCCGGACGAGGTGCTCGCCGTCCCCGACGACCTCTACCAGCGGATGGGGCTGGCCCAGGCGATCAGCCCACTGCGGGTGCGCGGCGGGACGGCCATCCTGGCCCGGCTCAAGCGGCAGGTCAGGGAACAGATCGGCTGACCCGGCGGTTGTCACCCGGCATGGAGATCGAGATCTACGCCGACGTGGTCTGCCCCTGGTGCTACATCGGCAAGCGCCGGCTGGAGCAGGCCCTGGAGTCGTACGACGGCGAGGTGACCGTCCGCTACCGGCCGTTCCAGCTCGACCCGTCGCCGGTGCCCGAGCCGCGCCCGCTGGTCGAGGCGATGGCTGCCAAGTTCGGCGGGCCGGACCGGGCGCGGCAGATGTTCGGGCACGTCACCGAGGTGGCCGCCGGAGCCGGACTGAAGCTCGACTTCGACCGGGCGGTCGCCGCGAACACCTTCGACGCGCACCGACTGGTCTCCTGGGCGACCGACCGCGGGCGCGCCGCCGAGATGGTCGACGCGCTCTACCGCGCCCACTTCACCGACGGGGTCGACGTCGGTTCCCGGGAGGCGCTCGCCGTGCTCGCGGGCGAGGTCGGCCTGGACCAGACGGAGGCGCGCCGCTTCCTCGACTCGGACGAGCGGGTGGACGAACTCTCCGCCGAGCTGGCCACCGCCCGTCAGATCGGCGTGACCAGCGTGCCGACCTTCGTGCTCGCGGGAAGGTACGCGATCACGGGCGCCCAGGAACCGGAGACGCTGCTCGCCGCGCTGGCCGAGGTGGAGCGCCGCGAGTCCGCGGCGGGCTGAGCCGCCGGTGGGCCCGGCCGATGTTTCACGTGCAACGGTATCGACGTCGATAAGTGCTTAGGCCGGTCGGGCCAGGTCCTCCACCACGCGCGCACCGGGCAACGCGCCCAGGGCCGGCCCGGGCAAGGCGATCTTGCTGTGCCGTACGCCGGATCCGATGATCACGTGCGGGGTGGCGATCACCCGTGCGTCGACCAGGATCGGCCACTCCTCCGGCAGGCCGATCGGGGTGATGCCGCCGTACTCCATGCCGGTCAGCTCCACCGCGTCGGCCATCGGCGCGAAACTCGCCTTACGCACGTCGAGCGCCCGACGGGCCACCCCGTTGACGTCGGCGCGCGTGGTGGCGAGCACGACACAGGCCGCGTAGCGGGTCACGCCCTCGCGCTTGCCGGCCACCACCACGCAGTTGGCCGACACGTCCAGCCCCACCTCGTACGCCGCACAGAAGGCGGCGGTGTCGGCGAGTTCGGCGTCGATCGACGCCACCAGCACGTCGTCGACGTCCACCGGGGCGTCGGCGGGCCACTGCCCGATGGCGGCGGCGACCGGCGGGGCGAGCAGGTCGAGCCGGGTGCGGGCAGGTTCGGTCTTCAGCGTCCCCATCACGCCTGCGATCCTCGCACCACCCGGCCCGCTCCGCCCGCCGGAGCCCGCCCCGGAGACCGGTCGCCCCGCCCCGGCGCCGCCCGCCCGGCGACCGGCCACCGGACGGACGGGCCCGGGTCAGCTGCCGGTGAGGAAGCCGTTCTCGCGGAGCAGGGTGCGGTCCCGCGCGGCGGCCAGCTCCTCCGCCCGCTCGGCCTGGACCCGACGCACCTCCATCTCCTCCAGGGCGTGGCGGATGGCGAGCCGGATCACGCCGTACAGGAAGATGAAACCGGCGACGTAGAGGATGACGGTAGCGACCATGGCGAACATGGCGTCACGGTAGGCCGGACGTGAACGCGCAGGTCGTTCATCTTGCGCCGGTTCCCCCGTACGTGTCGGCCAGGTGGTCGGCCCAGGTCCGGGCGCCCGTCGGGGTCGCCTCGGTGACCAGCCCGCCCGAACGCAGGGCGCGGCCGAGTTTCCCGGGGATCCGCACCGGGAGCAGCGGGCGGCGGGACCGCCGGGCGGCGTTCCAGGCCCGGACCGCCGCGTCGTACCGGAGCACCTCCGGGCCGCCGTACTCCTCGATGCCGTGCAGCGGACCGGCGGTGAGCCGCCGGACCAGCCGCTCCGCGACCTCGGCGGGGTCGACCGGCTGGGCGAGCACCGCCGGGTCACCCAGCACCGGGCCGAGCCGGCTCGCGCCGCGCAGCATGCCGTCGAGGAACTCCGGGAACTGGGTCGCCCGCAGCACGGTCCACGGCACCGGCCCGGCCGCCACGACCTGCTCGGCGGCGAGCTTGTGCCGGTAGTAGGGGATCGGCACCCGGTCCACCCCGACGATCGAGACGTACACCAGGTGCCGTACGCCCGCCTGACCGGCGGCGACGACCAGCCGGCGGGTGCCGAGCACGTCGACCCGGTGGGTCTGCCGCCCCCGGTTCGGGGACGAGGCCAGGTGCAGGACGGCGTCCACGTCGGCCACCGCCTCGGCGAGCCCTTCCCCGGTGGCCAGGTCGACCACCACCCACTCCACCGACGGGCCGGTACGCGCCCGCCGGCTCGTCGCCCGGACGGTCCACCCCTCGTCGCGCAGCCGCGGCAGCACCACCCGCCCGAGCCGACCGCCCGCCCCGGTGACCAGCACCCGCATGGTTTCCTCCTTCTCCAGCGCCCCCGCGCCCGCGCGCGGCCCACGGTGCTGACGGGGCCGCCCCGGCGGGCGTGACCGGCTGTGCGGCGGCTCACCGGAGCAGGTCGGCCGCCGTCAGCACCACGAAGAACGCGATGACCACCTCGCTGACCACCCAGGAGTGCTGCCGGGCCCAGTCCCGGATCCGGGGCAGCACGGCCACGGCCCGGCGGCCGAGCAGCAGCAGCGCCAGCAGGGGCAGGGCCAGCAGCGCCAGGGTGAGCAGGACGAACGGCAGCAGGTGCCACCAGGGCAGCCCGTGCCGGGCGGCGCTCGTCCCGACGGTAACCATCGTGAGGTCGTCCGTCGGCATGGCCAGGAAGAGCAGCACGCCGAGCCGCAGCGCGTAGCCGGGGCTGGCCCGCTGGAGCCCGCTCATCCACTTCGGAGTGCCCGCGGTGTGCCGGCGCAGGAAGACGACGACCGCCAGGACGCCCAGCACCGCCAGCACCACCAGGTCGATGCGGCTCCCCACCGCGCGACCCCCGCCCACCCCGACATTGATCTTGATGGCCCGGGTGACCAACCAGCTCGCCGTCACCCCGCCCGTCACCACGAGTCCCGCGCCGGCCAGGTAGCCCAGCGAGGCGGCGCGCGGCCGGTCGGCCGAGGCGAGGAAGACCGCCGCGACCAACTGCGTCCCGGCGACCATCACCACGGCCATCGGCAGGATGGTCAGGAAGTTCATCGCCCGCCCATCCTCCCGGCCGCACCGACCGGCCCGGGCCGATTCACCACATCCCCGAACCCGGCCCGGGTGGCTTCCGCCGGCAGACGGAGACGGGGGTCAGCCGGTCGCGCGGATCGCGGACGGGCCGGGCACCACCCGGCCGGCGATCAGGACGCCCAGCAGGGCCAGCCCGGACGCCACCGCGAGCGTGCCGGCGTAGCTGCCCGGTCCCGGGGCCGCGCCGGCGGCGAGCACGGCGCCGGTGAGCGCCAGCACGGTCGCCGCGAAGAGCGAGTCGCCCAGTTGCAGCGACGAGCTGTTGCGCCCCTGCTCGCCCGGGGCGGACAGCTCCAGGGTGAGCACCGACAGCGACGGGTAGAGCAGCCCCATGCCGAGCCCCGCGCCGGCCCAGCCGAGCACCCCGACCCACACCGGCACCGCCGGCACGACGGCGAGCGTCACCACGGCGGTGCCGGCCGCGATGCAGGCGAGCCCGGCCCTCGGCAGGGTGGCCCGGGAGCGCGGCGCGGGCATCCGCCCCTGCGCCCAGGAGCCCGCCGACCAGGCGAGCGCGCCCGTGGTGAGGACGAGGCCGGCCGCCGTCGGCGACAGGCCGCGCTCCCGGGAGAGCATCAGCGGGATCACCACCTCGGCGCCGACGAACGCCGCCGAGGCGAGACCACGCAGCCCGATCACCGTCGGCAGGCCCCGGCCCGCGCGCAGGAATCCCGCCGGCAGCAGCCGCGGCGCGCAGACCAACAGCCCGACCAGCGCCAGGGCCACCAGCCCGGCGGCGGCGGCACCGCGCTGCTGCCCCCCGATGTGCAACAGTGCGGCGCTCACCGCCGCCCCGCACGCCCAGCCGATCCGGGCGGTCGCCCCGGCGGGCACCCCCGTCGTCGTGCCCGCGCCGATCGCGCGCAGACCGGGGTGGATCAGCAGCACCGCCGGCACGGCCACCACCGGCACCGCCAGGAAGACCCACCGCCAGCCGAGGTGCTCCACGATCAGCCCGGCCAGCGCCGGCCCGACCAGCGACGGCACGACCCACGCGGCGGCGAACGCCGCGAAGATCCGCCGGTGCAGCGCCTCCGGGTACGCCTGACCGACGATGACGTAGAGCGCCACCGACAGCAGGCCGGACCCGAACCCCTGCAGGATCCGACCGGCCACCAGGGCACCCATGGCCGTGGCGCTGCCGGCCACGAACAGCCCCACCACGAACCAGACCAGCCCGTGCCACATCGGCGCCCGGGGTCCCCGGGCGTCGCACCAGATGCCGGAGGCGACCATCGCGAGCACGCCGGCCGCGAACGGCCCCCCGAAGGCGATCCCGTAGAGGGCCAGCCCGTCGAGGCTGCGGGCGACGGTCGGCATCGCGGTGCCCACCGCCAGCGCCTCGAACGCGAGCAGCGAGACCAGCGCGACACTGCCGACCGTCATCGCCCGCAGCCGGGGCGCGAAGAGCCCCGCCGCGGGCGGGACCGGAACGGTCGGCGCCGCCGTGGCGGTCACCGCCCACCCGCCGGGCGCGGCAGCCGGAGCGGTCGATGGTCGGCGCGGACCCGTTGGTCCGACGGGCCCACCTCGGGGCGGAGCAGTGCGATCGACATGCCGTCAGCCTCGGACCTCAAGCCGGCTTGAGGTCAAGGGTGACCCGTCTCTCCCCGGCCGCCTCCAGCCCTTCGGTGGGAGAAACTTCCCCTGCTCCGAGGGCATAACGGGCGGTCCGCCGGGAAGCCAGGCCGCCGGAGCGGAGGCGTGGGAGGCGAGATGGCGTACGACGGGAGCAGCGGCAGCGGGGGCCCTGGCCGGCGCCTGTCCGGTCGTACGCCTCGATGACCTCGCTCGGCCGCGCCGCCGGCCGACTCCTGCCGCCGGTCGCCGTGCCGCAGGTCGTCGGCGAGGCGTCCCGGAGTGTCGGCGCCGCCGCCGGCCGGCTCCTGCCCCCGGTCGCCGTGCCGCAGGTCGTCGGCGAGGCGTCCCGGAGCGTCGGCGCCGCCGCCGCCCGGCTGGCCCGGGTGGCCGGGCTGACCAAGCGTCGGGTCTGGTCCCGCCCCGGCCGGCACCACATCGAGGTGCACGGCGTCTGCCAGGACGGCGGCGACACCCTCGCCCGCCAGGTCGAGGCGGCGCTGGAGCGGGTGCCGGGGGTGGCATGGGCCCGCGTCAACGCCCCGTCCGGCCGGGTGGTCGTGGCCGTCGGCAGGCCGGAGCCGAAGCTGCGCGACCTGATCACGACCGTCGCCCGCGCGGAACGCACCTGCCCGCACGAGCCGGACCCCGAGATCCCCCCGCCGCACCCGCCCGAGGAGGGGCCCCGCACGCCGCGCACGCTCGGCGCGCTGGCCTCCGACGCCCTGGGCCTGACCATCTCCGCCGCCACCCGGATCCTGCCGTTCACCCCGGTGCCCGCGGAGGTCGCCGGGCTGCTCGGCGCGGTCGACCTGCACCCGAAGCTGCACGCGTTGGCCGACCGGGGGCTGCGCGCCGACCCCCGCGCCGAGCTGCTGTTCCCGCTCGCCGAGGCGGTCGTGCAGGGCCTGACCGGCGGGTGGACCGGCATCGTGCTCGACGGGGCGCAGCGGGTGGTGCAGTGGGGCGAGGCGCGGGCCCAGCTCCGGGCCTGGACGCGGGCGGAGCCGCGGCTGACCGGCGATCCGGAGCGGGCGGTCGCCCGGGCGCCGAAGGTCGAGCGCCCCCGTCCGAAGCCGGACGGCCCCGTCGAGAAGTACGCCGCCCGGATGCTCGCCGCCGGCGCCGCCGCCGCGGCCGCCGCGACGCCGGTCGTCGGCCGGAAGCGTGCCGCCGCGCTGGGGCTCTCCGCGCTGCCGAAGGCTCCCGGCAGCGGCCGCGAGGGGTACGCCGCACAGCTCGGCCGGATCCTCGCCCGGCGCGGGGTGATCGCGATGGACCGCAGCGTGCTGCGCGAACTCGACCAGATCGACACCGTGGTGCTGGACGCCGCCGTGCTCGGCTCCGACCGGGGCGTGCTCGCGGACCTGGCACCGCTGGCCGGGGCGGACACCGGGCAGGTGGCGGCCCGCGCGTTCGCGCTCTTCGACCCGGCCGCCCCGGCCGAGCTGCGGCACGCCGACGGCTGGCGGCTCGGGCCGCTGGACGCGCTGGACGTCGAGGATCCGGGCGACACCGCGGACAGCCGCCGGCTGCGCGAGGCCGGCGGCCCCCTGCTCGGCCTGGCCGACGGCGACACCCTCGCCGCGGTGCTGCGGTTCGAGCCGGAGCCCGCGCCGGGCGTCGACGCCCTGCCGACCGCCGCCCGCCAGGCCGGCCTGCGGGTGGTCGTGGCCGGCGACGACGACCGGCGGTACGGCTTCGCCGACGCCCACCTGCCCGGCGGCGACCGGCTGGCCGAGTCGGTACGGACGCTGCAGTTCGGCGGGGCGGTGGTGATGGTGGTCTCCGGCGACCGCGCCGCGCTCGGCGTCGCCGACTGCGGCCTGGGGATGTCCGCCCCCGAGGACCTGCCGCCCTGGGGCGCGCACCTGCTGGTCGGCACCGACCTGGGCGTGGTGGCGCTGGTGATCGAGGCGACCGGGGTGGCCCGCCGGATGACCCGGCAGAACATCGGCCTGGCCCTGGCCGGCGCGAGCCTCGGCGCGCTGGGGGCGTTCACCGCCGCACCCGCGCAGTTGCCGGGCAGGTCCCTCGCCGCCGTGAACGGCGCGGCCGCGCTGGCCTTCGCGCACGGCGTCGTACGGGCGCACCGGCTGCCCGACCGGACGGAGTCCCCGGCGCCGACGATCACCGCCTGGCACCTGATGCCGGCCTCGGCCGTCCTCGACCAGCTCGGCACCGGCCCGGACGGGCTCACCACGGCCGAGGCCGAGCGCCGCCGGGGCGACGGGACCGCGCAGCCCGCCGGACCGACCGGGCTGCTGCGCGCCTTCGTCGACGAGCTGGCCAACCCGCTCACCCCGGTGCTGGCCGCCGGGGCGGTGCTCTCCGCGACCTTCGGCTCGCTGGTCGACGCCGCCCTGGTCGGCGGGGTGGTCGGCGGGTCCGCCCTGCTCGGGGCGGTGCACCAGCACAACACCGAGCGGTCGCTCGCCGAGCTGCTGTCCCGCTCGGCGGTGACCGCCCGGGTGCGCCGGGACGGCAGCGAACGGGTGCTGCCCGCCGAGGACCTGGTGCCCGGGGACATCGTCCTCCTCGAGTCGGGGGACGCCGTACCGGCCGACTGCCGGGTGCTGGAGTCGGCCGGTCTGGAGACGGACGAGTCCTCGCTCACGGGCGAGTCGCTGCCGGTCGCCAAGACCGACCAGCCGGTCGTCGCCGCCGCCGTCGCCGACCGGCGGTCGATGCTGTACGAGGGCACCACCGTCGCCGCCGGCCACGGGACGGCGGTGGTGGTGGCCACCGGCGCGGAGACCGAGGCCGGGCGGAGCCTGGCGATGGCCCGACAGGCCCCGCCGCCCAGCGGCGTGGAGGCCCGGCTGGGCAGGCTGACCCGGGCGGCGCTCCCGCTGGCCGCCAGCTCGGCGGTGGCGGTGGCCGGCGCGGGGCTGGCGCGGGGCGTGCCGCTGGCGGAGACGGCCGCCACCGCCGCGAACCTGGCCGTCGCCTCCGTGCCGGAGGGCCTGCCGTTCCTGGTCAGCGCCGCCCAGTTGGCCGCCGCACGACGGCTGGCGGAGCACGGCGCGCTGGTCCGCAACCCGCGCACCATCGAGGCGCTCGGCCGGGTGGACGTGCTCTGTTTCGACAAGACCGGGACCCTCACCGAGGGGCAGCTGATGCTCGCCGGGGTCGGCGACGACGGCCGGTACGCGCCGGTCGACCAGCTCGACGGCGGCCTGCCGGAGACCCTCGCCGCCGCCCTGCGCGCCACCCCGGCCGCCGCCGACCCCCGTGAGCTGCCCCAGCAGACCGACCGGGCGGTCCGCTACGGCGCCCAGGCGGCGGGGGTGACCGAGCAGACCGGCGCGGCCGGGTGGGAGCCGGTCGGCGGCCTGCCATTCGAGCCGTCCCGCGGCTACCACGCCACGGTCGGCCGCGCCGGGGACCGGCTGCTGCTCAGCGTGAAGGGGGCGCCGGAGTCCGTGCTGCCCCGGTGCTCCGCCTGGCGGACCCGGAGGGGACGCGACGAGCCGCTCGACGAGCAGGGGCGCGCCGGGCTGCACGCGATGCTCGCCGACCGGGCCGGGGCGGGACACCGGATCCTGGCCGTGGCCGAGTGCCGGGTCTCCTCTCCGGGCGTCACGGACGAGCAGGTGCACGCCCTGACCTTCCTCGGCTTCCTGGCCCTCGCCGACGGGGTGCGCGAGAGCGCCGCCCCCGCCGTACGCCGGATCCGCCAGGCCGGCGTGCACACCATCATGATCACCGGCGACCACCCGGCCACCGCCGAGGCGATCGCGGCCACCATCAGCGACCACGACGAGCAGCGGGTGGTCACGGCGACGGAACTCGACCAGCTCGACGACGCCGCCCTCGCGGCGCGGCTCGCGGCCACCGACGTGGTCGCCCGGTGCACCCCCGCGCACAAGGTGCGCATCATCCAGGCGTTGCAGAAGTGCGGGCGTACGGTCGCGATGACCGGCGACGGGGCCAACGACGCGCCGGCGATCCGGCTGGCCGACGTCGGCATCGCCCTCGGCCAACGGGGCACCCCGGCGGCCCGCGCGGCGGCCGACCTGGTGGTCACCGACGACCGGCTGGAGACCATCATCGCCACGCTGGTCGAGGGCCGGGCGATGTGGTCCTCGGTGCGCCACGCGCTCAGCATCCTGGTCGGCGGCAATCTGGGCGAGATCGCGTTCAGCGTGCTCACCGCCGCCACCACCGGCCGGTCGGCGCTCACCGGACGGCAGCTCCTCCTGGTCAACCTGCTCACCGACCTGGCCCCGGCGCTGGCGATCGCGATCCGGCCCCCCGACGCGGACCACGCCGACGGCCTGCTCCGGGAGGGCCCGGACACCTCGCTCGGCGAGACGATGACCCGGGAGATCGGGTTGCGCGCCGCCGCCACCACGCTGGGCGCCACCGCCGGTTGGACGTTGGCCCGCTACACCGGGCGGCGCAGGCGCGCGGGGACCGTCGCGCTGGTCTCGCTGGTCGGCACCCAGCTCGGGCAGACGATGCTGGCCGGCGGGACCAGCCCGGCCGTGCTCGCCTCCACCGCCGCCTCGGCCGGGGTGCTGGTGGCGGTCGTGCAGACGCCGGGGCTCAGCCAGTTCTTCGGCTGCACCCCGCTCGGGCCGGTCGGCTGGACGATCGCCACGGGCTCGGCGCTCGGCGCGACCTTCGCCAACGGCGCGCTCACCCGCCTGGTGGAACGCCTGCCGAGGTCCGGCCACGAGCCGGACCGGCCCGGCTCCGACGGGGAGACCCCGGCCGGCGCGGGCGATACGGCGTCGGGGCGGTGACCGTCGCCGGTCCGCATGGCCGCGCCGATCACGGGTACGGCTTCCCGTGGAGGTGGGCACGTTGACGACGCAGCCGGAGGTCACGTTCATCGGCACCGCCACGACGGTGCTGCGGATCGGCGGGTTCACCCTGCTGACCGACCCCAACTTCCTGCACCGGGGGCAGCGCGCGTACCTGGGTAAGGGGCTGTGGTCGCGCCGGCGCACCGACCCGGCGCTGCGGATCGCCCAACTGCCGTCGCTGGACGCGGTGGTCCTGTCCCATCTGCACGGGGACCACTTCGACCGGGTGGCCCGCCGGGAACTCGACCGGGAGCTGCCGATCGTCACCACCCCCGCCGCCGAGCGGAAGCTGCGCCGCTGGGGGTTCCGGGCCGCCGAGGGCCTGCCCACCTGGCGCTCCCGCGAGCTGCGCCGGGGCGCCGAGACGCTGCGGCTGACCTCGATGCCGGGGAAGCACGGGCCGGGCGCGCTCGAACTGCTGCTGCCCGACGTGATGGGCACGATGATCGACCTGGAACGCGCCGGCACCCGCGAGTTCCGCCTGTACGTCACCGGGGACACGCTGAACCGGCCGATGCTTGCCGACATCCCCGAGCGGTACCCGGACATCGACGCGATGCTGATCCACCTCGGCGGCACGCGGATCGCCGGCATCCTGCTCACGATGGACGCCCGGCAGGGCGCGGACCTGGTCGAGCTGGTCCGGCCGAGGCTCACGGTGCCGATCCACTACGACGACTACCCGGTGTTCCGCTCGCCGCTGGGCCATTTCGTGGCGGAGGCCCGCCGGCGCGGCTTCGCCCGGAGCGTCCGCACCATCGCCCGGGGCGAGACCGTCCCGCTCACGCCGCCGGCCTGAGCCGGCAGCACCATCCGGGACCGACGTCGGGCGCTGCCCCGCGTACGCCGATCGCCGCCTCCCCGGCCGGGCCGGGAGAGCGGCGATCGGGTCGTGCGGGCGGTCAGGCGCGCTCGGAGATGGCCTCGATGAGGTCGCCCACCGGGCGCTCGGGCAGGGAGCGGGCCACGTCGGCGACGGCCACGATGCCGACGAGTTCGTGCCCGTCGATCACCGGCAGCCGGCGCACCTTGTGCTGGCTCATGGTCCGCAGGATCTCGGCCGCGTCGTCGTCGGCGCCGATCGTCACCGCCTCGCCCTGGGCCAGCTCACCGGCGGTGACGCTGCCCGGGTCCCGGCCCTCGGCGAGCACCTTGACCACGATGTCGCGGTCGGTCAGCATGCCCTTGAGCCGGTTGTCGTCCCCGCAGATCGGCAGCGATCCCACGCCCAGCTGGGCCATCTGCTTGGCGGCCGTCCTGAGGTCGTCCTGCTCACGGATGCAGGTCACGTCGTTCGTCATGATCTCGCGTGCGGTCGGCATTGGCATGACACCTCACTTCCGGGGGGTTGTTGGCGTTTCTCCTACCCTCGCCACCCCGGCCCATGCACCCGCCGCCCGGATACCGTCGCCCCGGCGGACCCACGCGGTGTCCCGCGCCGACCTCACTCCGCCGGCTGCCAGGTGGCCGCGGCCCGACGCAACCGGTCGTTGATGGCGCGGCCGACGCCGACCTCCGGGACCGGCTCGACCACGATCTCGCCGACCCCCGTGGCGTCCAGCTCGTGCAGCGCGTCGAACAGCCGCGCGGCGGCCTCGGTCAGGTCGCCGGCCGCGGAGAGCACCTCGACCGCCGCCCAGTCGCCCGCCGGCCGCTCACGGAAGGCCAGGAAGCCGCGCCGGACCCCGTCGGCGGCCGGCGGCTCCCCGCCCGACGCCAGCCGCAACGGCGTGCGCGGCGCGTAGTGCGCCGCCAACGTACCGGGCGCGACCGGCTGCCCGGAGCTGCCCGGTCGTACGGTCACCGGGCCGGCGGCCTCCTCCAGCGCCTCCAGCGGCAGCGCGCCGAGGCGCAGCACGACCGGCCGCCCACCCCGGGCGTCCACGATGGTCGACTCGATCCCGCACCGCGTCGGCCCGCCGTCGAGCACCACGTCCACGGCGGCCCCCAGGCCCCGCACCACGTGCTCGGCCCGCGTGGGGCTGAGCTGGCCGAACCGGTTCGCGCTCGGCGCGGCCACCGGCACCCCGGCCGCGGCGATCAGCGCCCGCGCGTACGCGTTGTCCGGCACCCGGACGGCCATCGTCGCCAGCCCGGAGGTGACGATCGGGGGAATCGCGGCCGGTCGGTCCACGATCAGCGTCAACGGACCCGGCCAGAAGCGCTCGGCCAGCGCCGCCACCGCCGGTGGCACCGCCCCGACCAGCTTCTCCATCTCGCCGGCGTCGGCGAGGTGCGTGATCAGCGGGTCGAAGCTCGGCCGCGCCTTCGCCTCGAAGATCCGGGCGGCCGCGCGGGCGTCCAGCGCGTTCGCGCCGAGCCCGTAGACGGTCTCGGTGGGGAAGGCCACCAGCCCGCCGGTACGCAGGACGGAGGCGGCCTCGGCGATGCCGCTGTCGGCCGGGAGTACGCGCGGGGATCCGGTGGTCACACCTGGGACGCTAACCTGCCGGGGCGGGCGGCTCGTGGGCGGCCGTGCGGAACTGTGACCGCCCGGGCACCGCCCACGCCCGGCGGGCCCTGTCAGCGCCGTCGCGAGGGGCGGTCCTCCGCCGCCGCGGTGGGCCCGCACCTGCCCGGGACACCTGATCAGGTCGTGCCGGCGGCAACGCGCAAGGCGTCGCCGGTCCCCGATGCGGTCGGCTGCTCGCGCCGCCACGCCCGGCGACGGCTTCGCGGCCCGCTCGCCCTAGTCGCCCACAAGATCGCGGTGGACGGCGACGAGGGCGCCGACGACCGAGAGGGTCGTCCAGCCCGCGAACACCAGCAGACTGAAACGGTCACCGCCGCCGGCCGAGAGGTACGCGGAGAACGGCAGCGGCGCGTCCAACCTGCCGGCCAGCCCTTCGACGAAGATGAACCAGCCGCCGTACCCCAGGAACAGCCAGGTCGGCCGACGGAAGATCGCGGCGTTGGCGGCGGCGAACACGGCCATGAGGGGAACGACGGCCGCGGTTTCCCGGAACTGTCGGATGTCACCGTCGAGCAGCACCGTGGCGCCGCTCAGCGTCATGAACACCAGGGCCACGACGACGGAGGCGACGAGGTGACCGACCAGGGTGAGGGTCCGGTTCGGCTGGGCCAGGTGGAGCAGGACGGCCGTACGGTGCTGGTGGTGCTGGGCCACCCGCATGACAGCGAGGCCGAAGGTGCCGACGCCGGCCAGCAGTTGCCAGGCGTCGGCGTCGAACACGCCGAAGAGCAGGCCGAGGCCGCCCAGGATGGCGATGGAGAGCCAGTTCGACCGTACCGTCGCCATCCGGTACAGCTCGCTGCGGACGAGCGCGATCATCACGCTGCCGCCAGGTCGAAGAAGATCTGTTCGAGGTTCGGGGTGTCCACGGTCAGCTCGTAGAGGGGCACCTGCGCGCTGAAGGCGATCTCACCGGCCTGCTCGGGTGGCAGTCCCACCACCTCCAACACATGCCCGTCCATCCTGACCCGGCCGCCAGCCCGCTCGAACGCCTGCCACAGTCGCCCCGGATCCCGCCCACGGACCCGCAGTCGATGGGCCGCCGACCCGTACAGATCGGCCAGCGGTGTCGCGCGCTTGATCCGGCCCCTCGCGATGATGACGACGTCGTCGACCACCTTGGCCAACTCGGCGAGCAGATGGCTGGAGATCAGCACCGTGCCGCCGTTGCGGGCGTGCTCGCGCAGGAGTTCGCGGAGCCAGGCGATGCCCTCGGGGTCGAGGCCGTTCGCCGGTTCGTCGAGGACCAGCACCGAAGGGTCGCCCAACAGCGCGGTCGCCACGGCGAGGCGCTGGCGCATGCCGAGCGAGTATCCGCCGCTGCGTTCGTCGGCGGCATGCCCCAGGCCGACGTACTCGAGCAGGTGGTCGACCCGTGCGCGGGTGGCGCCGGCAAGGATGGCCTGCGTCACGAGATGGGCGCGGCCTGTCTGGCCCGGATGGCTGACGCCCTGCTCCAGGACAGCGCCGACCTGCCGCACCGGATCTCGCAGGTCCCGGAACCGCCTGCCGTTGATCAAGGCGTCGCCGGACGTGGCACGACTCAGCCCGAGCAGCATCCGCAGGGTGGTCGTCTTGCCCGAGCCGTTGAGACCGAGGAAACCGGTCACCCGCCCCGGCGCCGCGGTGAAGCTGACATCGTCCACGGCGACGATCCGGCCGTACCGCTTGGTGAGGTTCAGCGCCTCGATCACGGCGCCCATTATGGACCTCGATGATCAACGGATCGGGGCCCGACCGTTCCCCGGTCACGTCCAGGGGCCCGCAAGCTCCTTCCTCACCCCCCGTCCGGTGCGCAAGGATGGCGACATGCTTCGTACCCCCCGGGCGCTCCTGCTGGACTTCGGCGGCGTCCTGGCCGACGCGCCGACCCCACCGCCGGCCCCGCCGGGGCTGGTGCGGCGCCTCGCCGAACTCGTCGACGGCGCGGTGCCGGAAGAGCGGATCGCCCGGGACCTGACCGAGGGCGCACGGGCGTACGCGCTGTGGCGGGACGACGTGGGCAGGACCGGCGATCCCGTCGAGCTGCCGCACGGCCAGGTGTGGGCCGACTTCGTGACCCGCTCCTGGCCGCAGACCGCCCGCGACGCCGTCGAGCGGGAGGCGACGCCGCTGGCGTACGCCTGGACCTGGCGGGCGGAGTGGGCCGTGCGTCCCGGCATCCCCGAGGCATTGCGCCACGCAGCCGAGGCCGGCCTCCCGATGGCGGTGGTCAGCAACACGCTCTGCGGCGCCGCCCACCGGGACTTCCTCGCCGCCGCCGGGCTCTCCGGGCGGTTCGCGGCCGAGTTCTACAGCGACGAGGCGGGGCCCCGGAAGCCGAATCCGGAGCTGGCGCTCCTGGCGGCCCGCTCGCTCGCGGTGGCGATCGGCGACTGCTGGTTCGTCGGTGACAGCGTGCACCGCGACATCGCCTGCGCCCGTCGCGCCGGTGCCGCCGCGGCGATCCTGATGCGGTCGCCCCGCACCGACCGGGAAGCCGCGCTGCCCGGCGTCGAACCGGACGCGAGAATCGAGGACGGCCACGGGCTGCTCGCCCTGCTGCGTCAGGCGGGCGGGACGCCGGACGGTTCGCCGGCCGCAGGCTGACGGGAGCGGCTCGGCGGGAAAGGAACAGGCATGTCGACCGAACCGGAGCCCGGCCTCGCGCCCGAGCACACCAGGCCCCGCTACGACGAGGATCCGATCTCGATGACGGTCGACGGGCAGGACTTCCGCATTCGTGAGCGTGCTGACCGGCCCGGCGAGTACGACTTCGACTGGCTCAACGGGCCGCACGACTACGGCTTCGGGATCAACCGAGCTGGGGGCTCCGCAATGACCCCGCCCGAGATGGAGAAGGCCATCCGCGACTTCCTCGCTGAGATCGACCCCGCCACGGGTTACCTGAGGGAGTAGCGGGGGACGCGCCGGGCGGGCGCGGGCACGACCTACCGGCCGGTGGCACCGTCGACGAGCTCCCGCAGGATGTCGGCGTGACCGGCATGCCGGGTCGTCTCGCTCGTCATGTGGGCGAGCACCCAGCGAAGCGTACGAGGCGAGTCGCCGACCGGTCGCGCGGTGCGGACTTCCAGGCCAGCGGCCGCGACGAGGTGGGCGTCGCTCTCGGCGATCGCCGCCCGATAGTCGGCGAGGACCTGCTCCGGGGACCGGTCCGGCTCGACCACCATGTCGAAGTCGACGTCGGCGTGTCGCGGGTCGCCGGCGAACGTGTAGCCGAACCAGTACCGTTCGGCGTCGGTCAGGTGCTGGACCAGGCCCAGCAGTGTGGTGTCGGAGACGACCAGGCGACGCCGCAACTGCTCCTCGCTCAAGCCCGCGACCTTCTTCAACACGCACGACCGAGCGAAGGACAAGAAGGCGAGGGCGGTGTCGAGCTCGCCATCGTCGTTGCGGGGCACGGCTTCGCGTTGGGACTCAAGCATGTCCCGACCTTACGTGCCCTGCCGTCGGGGAAGGCAGGCGCGGACTGCGGGACCGCTTGCTCGGGACCGGGACGAACCGGTGGAGGTGCTGGTGGAGCCCAGGGGACGCGAACCCCTAACCCCTGCCTTGCAAAGACCAAGACGACTGCCGGCCAACGTCGGTCACCGCTGCTGGCCTGCTCGCCGCGTCGCCCACCGTCGCCTCGGGACCGTGTCCGTCGGCGGGTTTGGCTGTACGGATGGCTGTACAACCCACCTTCCGACTCGTAGTCCAGGTGATGCGCTCTCCTGCGGTTCGCCGCCGACGTCGGACGGCTGCTGATCCGCATGGGGGAGCCGTTGCGGCTGCTTGTCCACCGTCCGCCACGTCTCGTACCGCTGGGCGTGAGGGAGGCGGGTACTGGGGCCGAAGTTACCTCCGGCCCCAGTACTGATCCCCCCACGGACCAACTCAGCCGCTATCTGTGGCTCAGCTCAGCCGCGCGCCTCGCCGTCCCGGCGTCGATTGAGGACAATCAGCGTGCTTCCGAGCAGAAGCAGGCTGCCGCCGAGCGTGACCGGTACGACGATTGACGGACTGCTGAGCGAGTCACCGGTGATCGGCAGCTTCGTCGGCGTCGCGGTCGCCGTCGCGGTCGGCGTCACCGTCGGCGTCACCGTCGGCGACACCGTCGGCGACACCGTCGGCGTCGCAGTAGGCGTTACGGTCGGCGACACCGTCGGCGTCGGAGTCGGCTGCGCCTGGAAGCCACACACGAACCAGTGGCTGATGTCGAATGGTTCGCCGGTGGCCGGGTTGATCGGCGAAGTCATGTCCTCGACCTCGATCGGTCCGACGAACGGCCCGTCGTACACGTTGGCGTCCGGGCCGCCCTTGACCACGATGCCGGTAGCGGTGAAGCCCTCGTTGATCGTGACGTCCAGCGTCTGCATGCCGGTAACGGTCCCCGTGCCTGCCTCGGAACTCGCCGAGCCCGAGGTGTCCGGGCCGCCCAGAATGATCTCGCCTTCCAGGTCGGCGCTCTCGCAGGTCGCAACGTTGCCTTCGGCCACCCGGGGCTCTGGTGCCGGAATCGCACTCGCCATACGGCCCTTGTTGGGGATCTGATGTGTGCCGAGTTGGGCCGATGCCAGTGTGGCGACCGGCAGCACGATCATGGAAGCCAGGAGCGCCCCTCCGGCAAAACGAACTAGGGTATGCAGCCGCACAGGAACCGCCTTTATCCATAGGAAGCATGTTGAACAGGAGCCAATCCTCACTAATCGGCCAAACTACTGATTACCAGCAAAAAAGCCATAATCCTGATCAAACCTGGCATTTGACCCAAACGGGTAGCCCTACACTCCGCGACCACGCTTGGTGACGGCGCCTCCGGCGCCGAGCGGCCATCGATGGCCACTAGCCTGGGCGCGGCCCACCCTGTGCTTGCTGTCATCACCCCAACCACCCACCCACCCCAACCGTTCGGCAACTCCATCCTGGAGTCGTTGCGCCCCCGCCGGAGGCAGCTCTAACCC
>NZ_JBPQTP010000091.1:0-26935 GCF_051386395.1 Micromonospora sp. URMC 106 | reverse complement strand
GGGCGGGGTCAGGCCAGGCGCCAGGCCTGGAACGTGGGGCCGTCGGCGGGCAGGGTGACCGCGCCGTCGGCGGCGGGACGCAGGGCGGGGGCACCGCCGTACACGTTCTCGCCGGTCGGCAGCCCGACCAGCCGGACCGGGGCGCCGGCGGCCCGGCGGGCCAGCACCAGCACGGTGCCGGTCGGCGCCTCCCGCAGGAAGACCAGGGTGTCCGCGTCGTGGTGCAGCCAGCGCAGGCCGCCGTGGCGCAGCGCGGGCTCGGCGCGGCGCAGCGCGACCAGCGCCCGGTAGCTGGCGAACGTGGCGGCGTCCCAGGTCTCGGGCCGGTGCCACGGCATCGGGGTCCGCGAGCCCTCGCCGTTGGTGCCGGTCAGGCCCAGCTCGTCCCCGGCGAAGATCACCGGGGTGCCCGGCATGGTGACGAGCAGCCCCGCGGCGACCTCCTGCCGCGCGGCGTCGCCGACCACGGTGCGGATCCGGGCGGAGTCGTGCGAGCCGAGCAGCTGCCACGAGTGGGTGTACGACCGCCACGAGACCAGCGACCGGTAGGCGTTCATGGTGGCCAGCACGGCGTCCGCGTCGCGCCGCGCCACCCCGCCGGGGGTGCCGAGGAAGTTCGGCACCGGGTCGTCGCCCTGCCGCAGCCAGGACCAGACCGGGTCGGTGAAGCCGACGTAGTTCATCGTCCCGTGCCAGCCGTCGCGGTCCAGGTCGCCGGTGTGGTCGTGGCCGTGCTCGGCCAGCAGCAGGCCGTCGGCGCGCGTCTCGGCGACCACCCGCCGCAGCAGCGCCGCCACCTCGTGGGTGTACGCGTCGGCGCCCCGCCGGCCGGTCATGTTCGCGACGTCCACCCGCCAGCCGTCCAGCCCGTACGGCGGGCGCAGCCAGCGGCGCAGCAGCGAGTCCTCGGCGGTGGCGAAGCGTCGGCGCAGCTCGGCGCTGCCCCAGTTCAGCTTCGGCAGCGACTTGACCCCGTTCCAGGTCTCGTAGTCGCCGGTCACCTCGTCGAAGTAGTACATCTCCCGCTCCGGCGCGGACACGTCGGAGGTGGCCCTGGTGAACCACTCGTGCGCGTCGCCGGTGTGGTTGCTGGTGATGTCGCCCAGCAGCCGCCAGCCGCGGGCGCGTACAGCGTCGGCGAGGCGGACCAGCGCGGCGTCCCCACCGAGCAGGGGGTCCACGGTGTCGAAGCTGGCGGCGTCGTAGCGGTGGTTGGAGCGGGCCGGGAAGATCGGGGTGAGGTAGACGGTGTTCACGCCGAGCCGGTCCAGGTGGTCCAGCCGCCCGGTGATGCCGTCCAGGTCGCCGCCGTAGAACTGGTAGGGGGTCTCCGGGCCGCGCCCGATCACCGGCGTGTCCCAGTCGCACGGGATCGCCCAGTCCGGCAGGTCCCGCCCGTCGGCGGCGGCGGAGCGGGCGAACCGGTCCGGGAAGATCTGGTAGATCACCGCGTCGCGCGCCCAGGCCGGCGGCGGGGCGTGCGTGACCAGCTTGAAGTCGCCGTTGTCCGGCACGTCGTGGCTCACCACGCCGGCGGCGTTCAGCCAGCGGTAGCCGCGACCGCCGGTCAGCATGAACCGGTAGTTGCTGACCGGGTTGCGAACCTCGACCGGGACCCGCCACCAGACGTCGCCGCCGTCGGTGCGGTCGACGACCGCCTCGGTGAACCGGGGCTCGCCGTCGCCGGTGGTGCGCACGTGCACCTGACGGATGTCGGCGCCGGCCGGCACCCGGACGAAGACATCGACGGTGTCGCCGAGCGAGGGCTCCTGCTCGGGGACGTACAGGGCGGATCCGTCGTGGTGCGGCAACAGGGACATGGCGGTGCCTTTCGCGTCGGTCGGACGGGGAGAGAAATGAGGTCACCCGCCACGGCCGGTTTCCCGACCGCGGCGGTCGACCCGTGACTGCTCCGGTGTACGTCGGACGCCGACGCCCTTGCCGCAGCGGTGAGCCGAGGAGGCTCAGCCTTTGACAGCTCCGGCGGTGAGGCCGGAGACGATGTAGCGCTGGACCAGTTGGAAGACCAGCACCGTGGGGATCGCGGTGAGCAGGGTGCCCGCCGCGAAGATGCCGAAGTTGTTGTTCCGCTCCCCGGCCACGAGACCGAACATGCCGACCGCGAGGGTCTTGGACTCGCTGTTGGTCAGGAAGACGTTCGCCATCAGGAACTCGTTGATGGTGCCGATGAAGGCGAGCAGGCCGGTCACCGCCAGGATCGGTGCCACCAGCGGCAGCATGATCCGGAAGAAGACCTGGGCGTGCGTGGCGCCGTCCATCGTGGCCGACTCGTCCAGCTCGCGGGGGAGCGTGTCGAAGAAGCCCTTCATCAGCCAGGTGTTCACGCCCAGCGCGCCGCCCAGGTAGAGCAGCAGCAGGCCCCACGGGGTGTTGAAGCCGATCGCCGGCCACAGGTCGGTGATCGTCGTGAAGATCAGGAAGATCGCCACGATCGCCAGGAACTGCGGGAACATCTGGATCAGCAGCAGCGAGAGCAGCCCGACCCGGCGACCGGAGAAGCGCATCCGGGAGAAGGCGTACGCGGCCAGCGCCGACAGGAAGACCGACGCGAACGAGGCCACCCCGGCGATCAGCAGGGAGTTGAGGAACCACCACCCGAACGCCGTGCGGTCGAACAGGTTCGTGAAGTTCTCGAAGGACGCCCCGGTCGGCAGCAGCTCCGTCGAGGAGAGCGTGCCAAGCGGGTTGAGCGCGGCCGACAGCACGAACAGGATCGGGAAGAGGCTGAACGCGACCGCCAGCACGCCGACCAGGTGGCGCCAGCCGACCTGGGCGAACCACCGGTTGCGGCCCGCGTTGCGGTTGGGGGCGGGGGCGGTTCCGGTCCCCGCGCCCGGAGCGCCGCTGGGCGAGGTCACGAGTACACCTCCTCCTGCTTGCGGGTGCGCCGGAAGCTCACCGCGGACACCACCGCGACGATGGTGAAGATGAAGATCGACACCGCGGCCGCCAGGCCGAACTGGGCGCCCTGGGCGCCGAAGGCAAGCCGGTAGGTGTACGTGATGAGCAGGTCGGTCGCCCCCGCGGTCGGGTTGTCCGCCGGGAAGGGGCCGCCCTCGGTCGTCAGGTAGATCGCGTTGAAGTTGTTGAAGTTGTACGCGAAGGACGAGATCAGCAGCGGCGAGAGCGCGACCAGCAGCAGCGGCAGGGTGACCGAGCGGAACGACTGCCAGGGCGAGGCGCCGTCGACCGAGGACGCCTCGGTCAGCTCCTTCGGGATGGCCTGGAGCGCGCCGGTGGACACCAGGAACATGTAGGGGTAGCCGAGCCAGAGCTGCACCAGGACCACCGCGATCCGGGCCGACCACTCCTGGCCGAACCAGTCCACTCCGAGCCCGAACAGGTTGTTGATCAGGCCGAAGTCGGTGTTGAACATGTCCCGCCAGACCAGCAGCATCGCGAACGACGGCATGGCGTACGGCAGGATCAGCAGGATCCGGTAGAGGTTGGTGCCCCGCATCCGGGGCGAGTGCAGCGCCAGGGCGATGAACATGCCCAGGAGGAACGTGCCGCCGGTGGAGCCGATGGCGAAGGCGAAGTTCCACAGCAGGGTGCCGAAGAACGGGCCGGAGATGGCCGGGTCGGTGAGCACCCGGGAGAAGTTCGCCAGCCCGACGTTGACCTTCCAGCCCTGGGCCAGCCGCTCGCCGTCGGCGGCCACGAAGGCGCCGGTGTCCTCGTCCGCCGTCCAGGTCTTGCCGGTCTCGGTGTCCCGGACGCAGTCGCAGCCGGCGTCGTACGCCCGGACCGCCTTGCCCTCGTAGGCGCGGGACAGGCCGGCGGAGCGCAGCGCGCCCCCGGAGGTCGGCACCACCAGGTCGGTGATCTCCTGGCTGCGCGCGCTGGCCTGGCCGAAGTTGAGCACGGTGTAGCCCTCGGCGGCGGTGACCCTGCCGCCGGGCGCGACGGTGACCTGGCCGGCGTCGAGCCGGCGCAGCCCGCCGGTGTCGCCGGCCGACACCACGCCGGTGGCCGGGTCGGAGACCAGGAAGACGAGCGGGCCGGTCGCCGGGTCGCCCTTGGTGGCGATCGACAGGGCGTACTCGGTCGAGCCCGGCACCTGCTTGACCGAGGCGGTCTGGATGGCGACGACCGCGTCGTCCTTGGTGCCGCGGTGGCCGTCGCCGAAGTTCGTGAAGGCGGTGCTCGCCGTGTAGAGCACCGGGACCACCTGGAACGCGATCAGGAAGAGCGTGCCGGGGACCAGGTACTTCGCCGGGATGTGCCGGCGGGTCAGGTAGAGGTAGAAGAGCCCGGCGGTGGTGGCGGCCAGCACGGCCAGCCCGATCCACTTCTCCGCCTCGACGAGCGGGAACGCCGCCCAGATCGCGATCCCGGCGGTCAGGCCGAGCAGGACCACCTTGACGAGCAGACCGGTCGCGGTGATCGGCGCGTGGTGCCGCGCGGTACGGGACGTGCCCGGGAGCCCGGGGCCGGCGGGCTCCCGGCCCGGGCCCTGCGTGACAGGGCCCGGGCCGGACAGCGACGTGCTCATTACTTGATCTGGCCGGAGATGGTCTTGCCGGCCGCGGTGATCGTCTTGGTCGGGTCGGCGCCGCCGATGATGGCGGCCTCGGCCTTACCGAACGGGTCCCAGATGGTGGCCATGGCCGGGATCGCCGGGAGCACCTGGCCGTTCTTGCCGGCCTCCTGGAACTTGGCCAGGTCCGGGTCGGTGCCCTTGACCTGGTCGAGCGCGGCGGTCAGCGCCGGCGGGCGCGGCTCGGCGTTGTAGAGCGCCACGGCCAGCTCGGGGGTGGTGACGTGGTTGGCCACGAACTCCTGGGCCAGGGCCTTGTTCTTACCCTTCGACGCCACGTAGAACGCCTGGACGCCCACGAACGGCTGGGCCTCCTTGCCACCGGCGAAGCCGGGGACCGGGGAGATGTCGTACTTGATGTTGGCCTTCTTGGCGTCCGCGACGGCCCACGGGCCGGAGACCAGGAAGGCGCACTTCTTGCCGGTGAAGGTGGCGATCGAGTTCTCGCCGGTGATGGACCGCTTCAGCGCGCCCTCGCCCTTCTCACCGAGCTTGGCGATCTTCTTGAACGCCTCGATCGACTCCGGCTTGCCGACGCCCAGGTCCTTCGGGTCGTAGTCGCCGTTGGCGGCGGTGCCGAAGAGGTACCCGCCGCCGGAGGTGTAGAGCGGGTAGATGTGGTACGCGTCGCCGTTCTGGCCGGACTGGAGGCAGAGGATCTCGCTGGCCTTCTTCTCGGCCTTGAGCTTCTTGCCGGTGGCGACCAGTTCCTCGATCGTCTTCGGCGCCTCGGGGGCCAGCTCGGTGTTACGGATCAGCGCCACGTTCTCCATGGCGTAGGGCACGCCGTAGAGCTGGCCGTTGAACGTCACGGCCTTGACGGCGGTGGCGTTGAAGCCGCTCTTCTGCTCGGCGGCGAGCTGCACGGGGTCGATGGCACCGTTCTGGACGAGGTTGCCGATCCAGTCGTGCGCGCCGACCACGACGTCCGGGCCGCTGCCCTGCTGCGAGGCGGTGACGAAGTTGGTCTGCAGGTCCTTGGAGACGGCCTGGACCTCGACCGTGACGCCGTTCTCCTGACCGAACTTCTCGGCGAACGGCTTGAGGGCGGCGGTGCGCTTGTCGTCGGCCCAGATCACCAGCTTGCCGCCGGCGGCGGCCTTGGTGGATTCCTTCGCGGCCGGCTCGTCGCTGCTGTCGCCGCCGCAGCCCGAGGCGGCGAGCGCCAGGCCGAGGACGGCGACCACACCCGCGGTACGGATGCGCATCGGTACTCCTGTCGTCATGGCGGCCCGCCGGGGGAAGGGCGACCCGCCAGTGGAAACCTCTGTAAATTTCTTGCCAACCGGCGCCCGGCGTGCTGCGCCGCTGCTCTCGCGTGTTGCGGGGACGTTAGCAAGGGGTTTCAGAGAATGGAAGGGCTTGCAAGAGTGTACGCAAGAACTTGCTCGTGAGCTAAAGTGCGGGCCATGCGCGCTCGACTGTCCGACATCGCCCAACAGGCCGAAGTCAGCGAGGCCACGGTGTCGCGGGTGCTCAACGACCGCCCGGGAGTGGCCCCCGAAACCCGGCAGGCCGTCCTGACCGCCCTCGATGTGCTCGGCTACGAGCGCCCGGCCCGGCTGCGCAAGCGCAGCGCCGGCCTGGTGGGTCTGGTGGTCCCCGAACTGGACAATCCGATCTTCCCCGCGTTCGCGCAGGTCATCGAGTCGACGCTGGCGCAGAGCGGGTTCACCCCCGTGCTGTGCACCCAGACCCCCGGCGGCGTCACCGAGGACGAGTACGTCGAGATGCTGCTGGACCGGCAGGTCTCCGGGATCGTCTTCGTCTCCGGCCTGCACGCCGACACCGCCGCCAACCACGACCGGTACCGCGCCCTGCTCGCCCGCCCGCTGCCCATCGTGATGATCAACGGGTACGCGCCGGGCATCCCCGCGCCCTTCGTCTCCTGCGACGACGGCGAGGCCACCGAGCTGGCCGTGGCCCACCTGGTGGCGCTCGGGCACCGCCGCATCGGCCTGATCACCGGCCCGGACCGGTTCGTGCCGGTGCAGCGCCGGGTGGCCGGCTTCCGGGCCGCGATGGTCCGGCTGGCCGGCGTGGCCGAGGCGGGCCTCGGCGAGCTGGCCGAGCTCTCCCTGTTCGGCGTGGAGGGTGGCGAGGCGGCCGCCGCGCGGCTGCTGGACCGGGGCGTCACCGGCATCGTCTGCGGCTCGGACCTGATGGCGCTCGGCGCGATCCGGGCCGCCCGGCAGCGTGGCCTCTCCGTGCCGGGGGACCTCTCGGTGGTCGGCTACGACGACTCCCCGCTGATGGCCTTCACCGACCCGCCGCTGACCACCATGCGCCAGCCGGTGGCCGCGATGGCGGTCGCCGCCGTCCGGGCCCTGGTCGACGAGATCAACGGGCACGCGGCCCCGCACTCGGAGTACGTGTTCCGCCCCGAGCTGGTGGTGCGCGGCTCCACCGCGGTGGCCCCGGCGGACGGCGCCCGCCCGGCCCGGGGCGACGGCCCGACCCGCCAGCGACCGGCGCCGCCCGCGCTCGCCGTTCCGGCCTGACCGCCCGCTCCGGGTCACGACCGACCGGCCGGCGGTCCCGCTTCCGCGCCGGGCGACCGGCCGCGCGGCGTGACCGACGCCATTCCTTGCGCAAGGAATGCTTGACTCTTGCAGTATCTGGGCGGCATCCTGCTCAGACATACCGCGCCTTCCACCCGCACCGCGTCGGGTGCCGCTGTCCCGCGCGTCACAGAACGGGGAACGCCTCCGATGACCGTCAGCAACCCCACGCCGCTGACCTCCGACGACGACTGGTGGCGCTCCGCGGTCGTCTACCAGGTCTACGTCCGCAGCTTCGCCGACTCCAACGGCGACGGGATCGGCGACCTGCAGGGCATCCGCGAGCGCCTGCCGTACCTGCACGAGCTCGGTGTGGACGCGCTCTGGCTGACCCCCTTCTACACCTCGCCGATGGTCGACGGCGGGTACGACGTCGCCGACTACCGCGACGTCGACCCGATGTTCGGCACCCTGGCCGACTTCGACGCGATGATCACCGACGCGCACGCGCTCGGCCTGCGGATCATCGTCGACCTGGTGCCCAACCACACCTCCGACGCGCACCCGTGGTTCCGGGCCGCGCTGGCCGCCGGGCCGGGCTCCGCCGAGCGCGAGCGCTACCTCTTCGCCGACGGCAGGGGCGCCGACGGCGAGCAGCCGCCCAACGACTGGGAGAGCATTTTCGGCGGCCCCGCCTGGACCCGCGTCGACGACGGCCAGTGGTACCTGCACCTGTTCGACCCGGCCCAGCCGGACCTGAACTGGCGCCACCCCGAGGTCCGCGCCGAGTTCGAGGACATCCTGCGCTTCTGGCTCGACCGGGGCGTGGACGGCTTCCGGATCGACGTGGCCCACGGCATGATCAAGGCCGAAGGGCTGCCGGACGTCGGCTTCAGCACGATGACCACCGGGCAGCGCCAGGTGGAGCTGCTCGGCAAGGGCCGGCTCCCGTACTTCGACCAGGACGAGGTGCACGACATCTACCGCGCCTGGCGGCCGATCCTGGACAGCTACCCGGGCGGCCGGATGGCGGTCGCCGAGGCGTGGGCCGAGACCCCGCAGCGCCTCGCCCGCTACATCGGCCCGGACGAGCTGCACCAGGCGTTCAGCTTCGACTTCCTCGACGCGACCTGGTCGGCCGACTCGTTCCGCAAGGTGATCGACACCGCCCTCGCCGAGTCGACCATCGTCGGCGCGCCGACCACCTGGGTGCTCTCCAACCACGACAAGCAGCGGCACGTCACCCGCTACGGCGACGGCGCCGAAGGGCTGCGCCGGGCCCGCGCGGCCACCCTGCTGATGCTCGCCCTGCCCGGCTGCGCCTACATCTACCAGGGCGAGGAGCTGGGCCTGCCGGAGGTGCTCGACCTGCCGGACGAGCTGCGCCAGGACCCGGCGTTCCTGCGCACCGGCGAGAGCCGCGACGGCTGCCGGGTGCCGATCCCGTGGAGCGGCGAGCTGGCCCCGTACGGCTTCGGGCCGGCCGGCAGCGAGCTGAGCTGGCTGCCGGCCCCGGCGACCTGGCGCGGCCTCTCGGTCGCCGCCCAGACCGGCGTACCCGGCTCGACGCTGGAGCTCTACCGCGCCGCCCTGCGGATCCGCCGCGAGCACCCGGCGCTCGCCGCCGACGCGGGCGGGGTCACCTGGCTGGAGACCGAGCCGGGCGTGCTCGCCTTCAGCCGCGCCGCCGGCGACACCGTGCTGACCTGCGTGGTCAACATCAGCGGTGCCCCGGCCCTGATCGACGGGTACGGCGAGCCGATCGCCTCCAGCGAGACGCTCACCGGGCAGGGCGCCGGCCACGTGCTCCCGGTCGACGCGGCTGCCTGGTTCGAACGGCGCTGAGCGGGTAACCCGTCATCGACCTGGTCGTCCGTTGTGCCCCGCGCCGACGGGCGGCTGGGCCACCGACCCCTTGTGGTGGGGGGTGAGGTGGCGCCGGCGCCCCGGGGAGTCCGCTCCCCGGGGTGCCGGCGTCCATCGGAACCGGTGTCGCTCCCGGCGCACCGGGGTACGACGACCCCATGGTGGTTCGCGTCGCGCAGTACACCCTCGACGTCGTCGATCTCGACCTGATGGCCGGTTTCTGGTCGGCGGCCCTCGGCTACGTCGTCCGCGCGGGCGGCGACGGCAGCGCCAAGCTCTTTCCCCCGGCCGGCGAGGTCGGAGCCCCGACGGTCTGGTTGCAGGGCTCCGGCACGCCGAAGCGCGGCAAGAACCGGCTGCACCTGGACCTCGTCGCCGACGGCGACCCGGCCGACGAGGTGCGCCGGCTGATCGGGCTCGGCGCCCGACGCGCGGACGTGGGACAGCGCGGCGACGAGGGCTTCGACGTACTGGTCGACCCCGAGGGCAACGAGTTCTGCGTGCTGCACCGGCCGCCGGGTCGCCCCTGACCGCCCCCCGGCCGCCCGTTCCGCCGCCGGGCGTCGCGGCGGTGGAGACGCGCCCGACCGCCCTCTACCGCCGCCGGGAGCCGGGCCGGTTCAGGCCGCCCCGCCGGTGAGCTTCGCGGCGATGCGGCCGAAGCCCGCGCGCAGCTCGGCCTCGCTGGGCGGGGCGAGCGGCTCGGTCCGGTCGTCCTCGGCGGCCGCCGCCTCCAACTCCTCGTCGATGGTGTCCTCGAAGTCGCCGTAGAGGTCGGCCTCCTCGATCTGCGCCGTCTCGTCCTCGGCGGCGATCTGCGCGGCGGCGATCTCGCCCCGGATCTCCTCCGCCGACACCGCCGGCAGCAAGGGCTCGACCACCGCCATCAACTGCTCCTCGGCGACCACCGCCTCGGCGAGCGCGAGGGCGTGCGGCCGCTCGTAGGGGCCGCAGACCACCGGTTCCCACTCGTCGGCGTCGCCGAGCGGGCCGAAGGTGATGATCCACGGCAGGCCGAGCATCGGCGAGTCTTCCGGCAGGTCCAGTGTCACGAGTGCGCCCACGCGCCCATCATCGTCCGTCCCGGCGGAAACGCGGGTGGCATTCGGCCCAATCGCCGGCGTCGTGGCCGTCGGGAATCCGGGCCGGGCGGTCGGCGGACGCGGTCGGTCGGCGGGCGACGGCCGGAGCGCGTCCGCCGCCGCGCCGTCAGCCCGGTCGCGCCGCGTCCAGCGCCGCGCGGACCAGGGCGAGCGCGGCCGACGGCGGCACCCCCAACCGGGCGGCCTCGGCGGCGTAGTCGACCGCCACCCGCTGCAACCGGTCCACCGCGTCATCGCGGCCGGGTGCGACGAAGGTGCCGTGCCGGCCCCGCGTCTCCAGCAGGCCGGCCGCCTCCAGCTCCCGGTACGCCCGGGCCACCGTGTTGGTCGCCAGCCCGAGGTCCGCCGCGAACTGCCGCACCGTCGGCAGCCGGGTGCCGACCGCCAGCCGGCCCGTCCCGATCAGCTCCGCGAGCTGCCCACGCACCTGCTCGTACGGCGGCACCGCCGAGCCCTGGTCGACCGAGATGCGCACGCCCGCTCCCCCGTTCATCCGGCCCCGCCCGGCGCGCCGGGTTCCGTCTCCGCGTCGAGGTCGGCCGGCGCCGGGCCCTCCGCCAGGTCCACCACCCGGCCGCGCCGGCTGGTCGCGGCGAGCGCCGCGCCGAAGAGCACCAACTGGTTGAGCAGGTAGAGGTAGAGCAGCAGCCCCACCGCGCCCGCCACCACCGTGTACGCCGGGTTCCGTTCGGTGCGCACCACGTAGTAGCGCCCGACGGTGTTCAGCAGCGTGATGCCGACGGCGACCAGCAGCACCACCGGGCGCAGCCGGACCCGGCTCATCCGCAGCCGCGGCACCGCCACCAGCAGCAGGGTGGCCAGCACCGCGTTGACCAGCACGCTGAGCACCGCGCTGACCGTGGTCAGGCCGACCGAGCCGGTGCTGCGCAGCAGGAAGCGCAGCAGCGACTCCAGCGCGTCCACCGCCGCCACCGAGACGCCGAGCAGCACGAAGATGGCGAGCAGCACGCCGAGGTCGACCAGGCGGCGGACCACCAGGTTGCCGGGCTGCTGGTTGAGCCCGTACATCAGCCGCTGGGAGGAGCGGATGGCCTCCACCCAGCCGATGCCGGTGAAGCCCAGGATGACCAGGCCGACCACCCCGACCGTGCCGCTGCTCTCGGCGATCTGCACGGGGTCGAGGAACGGCAGGTTCTCCCGGAGGAAGTCGGCAGCGGCGGCGCTGACCTCGTCGTTGTCCTCCAGGATGGCCCCGAAGATCGAGTACGCGACCAGCGCGAGCGCGAACACCGCGAAGAAGCCGTAGTAGGCGATCGCGGCGGCCAGCCGCCCGCCCAGCACCTCGTTGTAGAGCACGCCGGCCCGCCACAGGTGGTCGACGGCGCCGGACCGGCGGCGCGCGGCGCTGATCCGACGGTCGATGCCCGCCTCGATGCGCCCCATCACGTTCACGCCGTCATCCTCGCCGATCTCCCGCCACCGCGCGGGTAAGCGGCCGCCAGCCCTCGCCGCACCGGCGCGTCGGGACGCGTGGTCGGCACCGGGCACCGCCGCGCATCCGGCGGACGGGTCTCAGCCGCCCAGCCGGAATTCCCGGCGCGGCTGCCACCGGGTCTGCCCGCTGTGCGAGAAGAGGGTGAACGCCTCCACCTCGAACATCGCCGAGAAGTCGGCCAGGTCCTCGTACGCCCGGTCCAGCGCCTCCGGCGCGACGTCCTGCGCGACGGTGACGTGCGGGTGGTAGGGGAAGCGCGCCTCGCGACGCAACTCCGGTGCGGCGCTGATCGCGGCGGCGAGCAGCTCGCACTCGCTGATCCCGGCGGCCACCGCCACGAAGACCACCTGGGTCACCGGCCGGAAGGTGCCGGTGCCGCGCAGGTGCAGCGTGAACGGCAGGTGGGCGGCGGCGACGGCGGTGAGGTGCCGCTCCACCGCCGGCAGCGACGCCACCGCGATCTCGGTCGGCCCGAGCAGGGTCACGTGCGCGGGCACGACCTGGGGGTCCCCGGCCTCGACCCGGCGTCGGGTGAGCATGCCGCCCCACGGCTCCGGGATGTCCACCGCGATGCCGATCTGGATGGTGTCACCGGCATCCGGCGCCCCGTCCCTGCGATCCACGCTCCGCGCCACCCCTCCGGCCACCGACCTGTCCACCCCCGCCCGTCGCGCCGCGGCGCTACTCGCCGCGCACCGGCGGGAAGAAGCCCACCCGCTCGTACGCGTCGCGCAGCGTCGCCGCGGCGACCGCGCGGGCCTTCTCCGCACCGGCGGCGAGCAGCTTGTCCAGCTGCGCCGGGTCGTCGAGGTAGGTACGGGTGCGCTCCTGGATCGGCGTGACGAACTCCCGCACCACCTCGGCGAGGTCCTTCTTCAGGTCGCCGTAGCCCTTGCCGGCGTACGCGGCCACCAGGTCGTCGATGCTCCGCCCGCTCAGCGCGGAGTAGATGGTCAGCAGGTTGGAGACGCCCGGCTTGGTCTCGCTGTCGAAGACGATCTCCCGCCCGGTGTCGGTGACCGCCGAACGGATCTTCTTGGCCGAGCGCGCCGGGTCGTCCAGCAGGTCGATGATGCCGGCCGGCGAGGACGACGACTTCGACATCTTCGCCGTCGGGTCCTGCAGGTCGGTGATCTTCGCGGTGTCCTTGACGATGTGCGGGGCGGGCACCGTGAAGGTCTGCCCGAACAGCGAGTTGAACCGCTGGGCCAGGTCGCGGGAGAGCTCCAGGTGCTGGCGCTGGTCCTCGCCCACCGGCACCGCGTGGGCCTGGTAGAGCAGGATGTCGGCGGCCTGCAGGATCGGGTAGGTGAACAGGCCGACGCTCGCCCGCTCGCCGCCCTGCTTCTGCGACTTGTCCTTGAACTGGGTCATCCGGCTCGCCTCGCCGAACCCGGTGATGCAGCCCAGGACCCAGGCGAGCTGCGAGTGCTCGGGCACCTGCGACTGGACGAAGAGCGTGCTGCGCTCCGGGTCGAGACCCACGGCGAAGAGCTGCGCGGCGGCCAGCCGGGACCGCTGCCGGAGCACCTTCGGGTCGTGCCCGGCGGTGATCGCGTGCAGGTCGACGACGCAGTAGTACGCGTCGTGGGTGTCCTGCAGGGCCACCCAGTGCCGCACCGCGCCGAGGTAGTTGCCGAGGTGGAACGAGTCGGCCGTCGGCTGGATGCCGGAGAAGACGCGGGGGCGGGCGGGAACGTCGGACATGACGGCAATTCTGTCAGCAACGCCCGGCGCACGTCATGACGGGCCGGCGGGTCGGCCCCGACCCACCGGCGCCGGCGCGCTGACCTCGCGCCGGGGCTCCGGCACGCGCACGGCGGAGACGGTGAGCCGGGCCACCCGGCGCCCCTCCAGCGTGAGCACCCGCAGCAGCCAGCCGCCGGGCGGGTCGCCGGCGCCCGGGCCGCCGCCGTCGGCCGGGTTGCCCGCCACGGGCACCTCGTCGCCGGGGACCGGGAGCCGGCCCAGCGCCGCCATCACGAAGCCGCCCACCGTCTCGTACGGACCGGGCGGCAGCGTCACCCCGGTGCGCTCGGCGAAGTCGGCGAGGTTGAGCCGACCGTCCACCACGGCGGGCAGGCCGGCGTGCACCGGTTCGGGGACGGTGTCGTACTCGTCGTGGATCTCCCCGATCAGTTCCTCGATGAGGTCCTCCAGGGTGACGATCCCGGCGGTGCCGCCGTACTCGTCGACCACGACGGCGAGGTGGTGGCGCTCCCGGCGCATCTCGCTCAGCGCCGCGAGCACGCGCTTGCTGCCGGGCAGCCGCTTCACCTCCCGGGTCAGCTCACCGACCGTGGTGCAGGGGTCGAGGTCGGGGCGGAGCAGCACGTCGCGCAGGTGCACGAAGCCGACCACGTCGTCGTGGGTGCCGTCGACGACCGGGTAGCGGGTGTGCGTCTCGGCCCGGACCAGCCGCTCCGCCTCGGCGATGGTCAGCCGGGCGGAGAGGAACACCACCTCGGTGCGGGGCATCATCACCTCGCGGACCAGGCTCGCCCCGGCGACCAGCACCTCGTCGATGATCCGGCGCTCGAACGGGTCGAGCAGGGTGTTGGCGGCGACCAGGTCGCGCAGTTCCGCCTCGCTGATCCGCTCCCGGCCGGCCGCCGGGCTCGCGCCCAGCAGGTCCGTCACCGCGCGGGTGGCGCCGTCGGCGGCGCGGACCAGGATCCGGGCGACGGCCCGGGCCAGCGGCCCCGGCTCGCGACGCGACCGATTCCGGGCGCGTCCACGCGGCCCGGGACCACCCGCTTCCCGCATGACAGTGATGGTAGACAGCGCCGGGCCGCCGGGCGTGCGATGTTCGCCTCTGTTCGGATCTGAGAGATTGTGATGGAATGGCGAGGGCTGCGGCCGGGCAGGGGCGCCCTCCCCCGCGCCTCGTGGCGGGAGGGCCCTCCCGGGATCCGGCGGCGTCGTCAGCGCGTCGGGCCGGGCGCGCGTCGACGGCGGGCGGGAGCACGGCGGGCGGCCTTAGGGTGATCACGACACGGCCGCGACCGGGCGGCCGGGCGGGAGGAGACCGACGTGAAACTGCTCGTCACCGGCGGCGCCGGCTTCATCGGCAGCGTGGTGACCCGGATGCTGCTCGACGCGGGACACGAGGTGGTCGTCCTCGACGACCTGCGCACCGGCCACCGGGAGGCGCTCGCGCCCGACGCCACGCACGTCCACGCCGCCATCCACGACGTCGCCCGGGTGCTCACCCCCGACGCGGGCTTCGACGGGGTGCTGCACTTCGCCGCCCTGATCGCCGCCGGCGAGTCGATGGTCAAGCCGGAGCTCTACTGGCACACCAACACCGTCGGCTCGCTCGCCCTGATCGACGCCGTCCGGGCCGCCCGCGTGCCCCGGCTGGTCTTCTCCTCCACCGCCGCGGTCTACGGCAACCCCACCGAGCTGCCGATCCCCGAGAGCGCGGTGAAGGCCCCCACCAACACGTACGGCGCCACCAAGCTCGCCGTCGACATGGCGCTCACCTCCGAGGCGGTCGCCCACGGCCTGGCCGCCGTCTCGCTGCGCTACTTCAACGTCGCCGGGGCGCACCTCGACGGCGACGTCGCGCTCGGCGAGCGGCACGACCCGGAGACCCACCTGATCCCGATCGCGCTGGAGGTGGCCGCCGGCCGCCGCGAGAAGCTCCAGCTCTTCGGCGACGACTACCCCACCGTCGACGGCACCTGCGTGCGCGACTACATCCACGTCGCCGACCTGGCCCGCGCCCACCTGCTCGCGCTCGACGCGGCCACCCCCGGCCAGCACCGGATCTACAACCTGGGCAACGGCAACGGCTTCACCAATCGGCAGGTGGTCGAGGTGGTCCGCGAGGTCACCGGGCACCCGGTGCCGGTCGAGGTGGCCCCGCGCCGCGAGGGCGACCCCGCCGAGCTGGTCGCCTCGTCCGCGCTGGCCCGCGAGGAACTGGGCTGGGTGCCGGAGAAGCCGACGCTGCACGACATGGTCGGCGACGCCTGGGCCTTCTACCGCACGCACGTGGCGGGGCCGCGGTGACCGCCGACGTCGCCGCCCGCGCCACCGCCGGCTTCCGTTCGACGTACGGCGAGGAGCCCGCGGGCCGCTGGGCGGCTCCTGGCCGGGCCAACCTGATCGGCGAGCACACCGACTACAACGACGGCTTCGTGCTGCCCTTCGCACTGCCGCTGCGCACGGTGGCCGCCGCCGCCGGGCAGCCCGGCGAGCGCTGGACGGTCTGGTCCGAGCTGTCCGGCGAGACGGTCGCCTTCGGCGCCGACGAGGTGGCCGAGCCGGGCCGGGTCGCCGGCTGGGGCGCGTACGTGGCCGGGGTGGTCTGGGCGCTGCGGGAGGCCGGCCACGCCGTGCCCGGCGCCCGGCTGGCGATCGCCTCCGACGTGCCGCTGGGCTCCGGCCTCTCCTCCTCGGCGGCGCTGGAGGCCGCCGTGCTGGCCGCCCTGGTCGACCTCGGCGGGCTGGAGCTGCCCCGCGAGCGGCAGCCCCGGCTGGCCCAGCGCGCCGAGAACGCCTACGTCGGCGCGCCGACCGGGATCATGGACCAGTCGGCGGTGATCCGCTGCCGCGCCGGGCACGCGCTCTTCCTGGACTGCCGCGACGAGTCCGTCGAGCACATCCCCTTCGACCTGGACGCCGCCGGCCTGGCCGTACTGGTGGTCGACAGCCGCGCCCCGCACCGGCACGCCGACGGCGAGTACGCCGCCCGCCGCGCCTCCTGCGAGGCGGCGGCCGGCCTGCTCGGCGTCCCGGCGCTGCGGGACGTCCCCGCCGACGGGCTGGCCGACGCGCTGGCCCGGCTCGACGACGCCGAGACCCGCCGCCGGGTGCGGCACGTGGTGACCGAGGACCAGCGGGTGCTCGACACCGTCGCCCTGCTGCGCGCCGGCAAGGTACGCGACATCGGCCCGCTGCTGACCGCCTCACACGCCTCGATGCGCGACGACTTCGAGATCACGGTGCCGGAGATCGACACGGCCGTCGAGGCGGCCCTGTCCGCCGGTGCGCTCGGCGCGCGGATGACCGGCGGCGGCTTCGGCGGCTGCGTCCTCGCCCTGGTCGACGCCGACCGTGCCGGGGCGGTCGCCGACGCCGTCACGGCCGCGTACGCCGAACGCGGCTTCGCCGCGCCGGGCCACGTCACGGTCCTGCCCGGCCCCGGAGCGACCCGGCTGGACTGAACGCGCGAGGTGTCGGCCCGCCGGGGCGACGAAGGCTCCGGCGGGCCGCCGGCGGCGCGACGACCACCGCCCGCGCCGGCGGCCTGCGCCGACCGTCCGACCGGGACGGTCGGTAGGGTGTGCCTCCGACCGGATCGCGCCGGAAAGGGGAGGCGACGTGAGCGATGCCGGAGTGGCCGCCCAGGAGCGGGCCCAGGCGCTGAGCCGCGTCGGGCGACACGCCGAGGCGGCGCAGGTGCTGCGCGGCGCACTGGCCGAGCAGCCCCACCACGCCGGATTGCTGGTGCACCTGGCCCGCTGCCACCGGTCCATGGGCCAGCTGGCGGAGGCCATGCGCCTGGTGGACCAGGCCCTCGGCGTCGCGCGCACCCAGGAACACCTGCTCGCCGAGAAGGCCCGGATCCTGCTGGCGGCCGGGCACCCCGGGTACGCGGCGGCCGCCGCCCAGCGCGCCCTGGAGCTGGCGCCGCGGTCGTGGGAGGCCCACGCGCTGTTCGCGGAGGCGCTGCTGACCCTCGGCAACCCCACCCGCGTCGTGGTCGCCCGCCGGCACGCCGACACCGCGCGCGCGATCCGCCACGACGTCCCCGACGTCCACCTGCTGGACGCCCGGATCCACCTGCGGATGGGCCGGCTCCGCGCGGCCCGGCAGGCGTGCGGGCAGGCCCTCGTCCTGGATCCGGCGTACGAGCCGGCGCTGGCCCTGCTGGCGCGGATGGACGCGTCGAAGGACCGGGTCGGCCGGGCCGCACGGGGGCTCACCGACGCCCTGGCCGCCAACCCGCAGGCCCGCTGGGCCGCCGGGGCGCACGAGGCGGTCGCGGCGGCCCTGTGCTGGCGCCTCTTCGACGCGGGGGCGCTGGCCGGCGCCGGCCACTGGGCGCTGTTCGCACTGGTCGGCGGCGGGCAGCCGGTGCGGCTCGCCGCCGCCGTGGCCCTCCTGGCGGTCGTCGCCGGGGCGGCCCCGGCGGTCTGGCGGCGGCAGCCGCCGGCGGTCCGCCGCCAGCTTCGCCGCCAGCTCGGCACGACCTCCGTCGTGCTCTGCCTGGCGCTCACCGCGGCGGCGCTCGGCGGGCTGCTCGTCAGCGGCCTCGCCCCCGGCAGGGACACCCCCGCCGGCGGGGTGGCCGCGCTGCTGCTGATGCCCGCCGGCGCGGTCCTCGCCCTCCGCGCCTGGCGGCAGCTCACGCGCCGGGCCGTCCCGGTGGTCCGCTGGGTCGGCTACCGGATCTGGACCCGCCTCGTGGCCCGTGCGGACGCGAAGGTCCCGGCCGGCACCGGTGCGCCGCCGACCGCCTCGGCGCCGGGCGCGGGGGCCGGCGCGCTCGGCCGGGCAGCCGCGGGGGCCGGCGCGGCCAGCCCGGCGGGCGCGGAAACGGGCGCGGTCAGCCCCGCAGGCGCGGGGGCCGACACGGGCGACGGGCGGGCGTGGGCGCCCGCCCGTCGATGAGGCTCACTGCGCCTCGACGATCATCCCCGCGCCGACCGTACGGTTGGTGGTCTCGTCGATGATCACGAAGCCGCCGGTGGTGCGGTTGCGGCGGTACTCGTCGGCCAGCAGCGGCACCGTGGTCCGCAGCCGCACCCGGCCGATCTCGTTGAGCCCCAGCTCGCCGGCGGCCTCGTCCCGGTGCAGCGAGTTGATGTCCAGCCGGTAGTGCAGGCCGCGCACGATGGCCCGCGCCGACCGGGTGGTGTGCTTGATGGCGTACCTGCCGCCGATCTGGAGCGGGCGGGTCTCGTCCATCCAGCAGACCATCGCCTCGATGTCCTGGGCCACCGCCGGGGCGTTGTTGGGCCGGCAGATCATGTCGCCCCGGGAGATGTCGATCTCGTCTTCCAGGCGTACGGTCACCGACATCGGCGGGAACGCCTCCGCCACCGGCCCGTCGGCGGTCTCCACGGCGGAGATCCGGCTGGTGAAGCCGGACGGCAGCACCATCACCTCGTCACCCGGCTTGAGCACCCCCGAGGCGACCTGGCCGGCGTAGCCCCGGTAGTCGGTGACGGTGGTGGACTGCGGCCGGATCACGTACTGCACGGGGAACCGGACGTCGACCAGGTTGCGGTCGCTGGCGATGTGCACCCGCTCCAGGTGGTGCAGCAGCGACGGCCCCTCGTACCAGGGCATGTTCGCCGACCGGCTGACGATGTTGTCGCCGCGCAGCGCGGAGATCGGCACCACGGTCAGGTCGGGCGCGTCGAGCTTCGCGGCGAACGCGGTGAACTCGTCCGCGATCCGCTCGAAGACCTCCTGCGAGTAGTCGACCAGGTCCATCTTGTTGACGCAGAGGACGAGGTGCGGCACCCGCAGCAGCGAGCAGAGGAACGCGTGCCGGCGGGACTGCTCGACGAGTCCCTTGCGGGCGTCCACCAGGATGAGCGCCAGGTCGGCCGTCGACGCCCCGGTCACCATGTTCCGGGTGTACTGGATGTGCCCCGGGGTGTCGGCGATGATGAACTTCCGCCGCGGTGTGGCGAAGTAGCGGTACGCCACGTCGATGGTGATGCCCTGCTCCCGCTCGGCGCGCAGGCCGTCGGTGAGCAGCGCCAGGTTCGTGTACTCGTCGCCCCGGGCCGCGCTGACCGCCTCGACGGCGGCGAGCTGGTCGGTGAAGAGCGACTTCGTGTCGTAGAGCAGCCGCCCGATCAGGGTCGACTTGCCGTCGTCCACGCTGCCGGCCGTGGCGAAGCGCAGCAGGTCCATGGGCCGGGCCTCCGGCGCGGCGCCGGTGGCGGCCCGGGTGTCCGTCGGGTTGGCGCCGGCCGGCGGGACGGTCTCGGTGGTCATCAGAAGTAGCCCTCCCGCTTGCGGTCCTCCATGGCGGCCTCGCTGACCCGGTCGTCGCCGCGGGTCGCGCCGCGCTCGGTGATCCGGGTGGCGGCGACCTCCTCGATGACCTTCTCCACCGTGTCGGCGTCGGAGCGGACGGCCGCGGTGCAGGACGCGTCGCCCACCGTCCGGTAGCGCACCCGCGCCTTGAATCGCTCCTCGCCCGCCCGCGGGCGGAAGAACTCGTTGACCGCGTAGAGCATCCCGTCGCGCTCGATCACCTCGCGCTCGTGCGCGTAGTAGATCGACGGGAGGGCGATCCGCTCGCGGGCGATGTAGTGCCACACGTCCAGCTCGGTCCAGTTGGACAGCGGGAAGACCCGGATCGACTCGCCCGGGTGGTGCCGGCCGTTGTAGAGCGCCCACAACTCCGGGCGCTGGTTCTTCGGGTCCCACTGGCCGAACTCGTCGCGGAAGCTGAACACCCGCTCCTTGGCGCGGGCCTTCTCCTCGTCGCGGCGGGCGCCGCCGAAGAGCGCGTCGAAGCGGTGCTTCTCCACCGCCTCCAGCAGCACCGGGGTCTGGATCCGGTTGCGCGTCCCGTCGGCCGACTCGCGGACCAGGCCGCTGGCCAGGGCCTCCGGCACGCTCGCCACGACCAGTTGCAGGCCCAGCTCGGCGACCCGCCGGTCCCGGTATTCCAGGACCTCGGGGAAGTTGTGCCCGGTGTCGACGTGCATCACCGGGAACGGGATGTTGGCCGGGGCGAACGCCTTCTGGGCCAGCCGGAGCATGACGATCGAGTCCTTGCCGCCGGAGAAGAGCAGCACCGGCCGCTCCATCTCGGCGACCACCTCGCGCATCACGAAGATGCTCTCGGCCTCCAGCGCGTCGAGGTGGGACACCTGGTAGGCGGCAGGGGCGGTCATGACACGGGCTCGCTTCGGTCGAATCCGCTCATCTGATTCCAGACCTTTCCGGTCGGGCATGCCAAGAAGTGCCGCTCAGGCTACCCGGAATGACGCTGCAGCGCTGCAAGCAACCGAGGGGCGAGATCCTTGCGACAGACCAGCAGGTCGGGGAGACGCGGATCCGCCTCGTTGTATTTCAGCGCAGAACCGTCGATCCGGGAAGCGTGCAGTCCGGTGGCCGTCGCCACAGCCACCGGCGCCGCCGAATCCCACTCGTACTGCCCGCCCGCGTGGATGTAGGCGTCCACCTCACCGGTGACCACCGCGGCGATCTTCGCCCCGGCCGAGCCCATCGGCACCAGGTGCGCCCCCACGTCCTCGGCCAGGTCGGTCAGGAACACCGGCGGCCGGCTCCGGCTCGCCGCCAGGCGGATCGTACGGACACCGGGCGCGGCCGCCGCCTCCACGGTCATGGGCGGGTACGCCGGCGGATAGTCGGTGGCCAGCAACCGCTGCTGCGCCGGCAGCGCGACCGCGCCCGCCATCAGGCCGTGCGGCGTCGGCGCGGCCCGCGACCAGAGCGCCACGTGCACCGCCCAGTCCGAACGCCCCTCCTCGGCGAACTCCCGGGTGCCGTCCAGCGGGTCGATGATCCACACCCGGTCGGCGGTCAGCCGCGACACCGCCCCGGCATTCACCTCCGCCGCCCAGGCCAGCCGCGAGCCCTCGTCCTCCTCGGAGAGGACCGCGTCGCCCGGCCGCCACTTCGCCAGCTCGGTGCGGATCACGTCGTGCGAGACCTTGTCGCCCGCGGCCTTCAACGCCCCCGCGTCGGCGAAACCCATCTCCGATCGCAGGCGGACCAGGGCCACACCGGCCCGCGCCGCCAACCACCGGGCGAACGCGCCGTCGATCATCGGAGGACTGCCCATGAAACCCGCTCCCGTCGCCTCGCCTCGCCACGCTCCGCGCCGGCACGCCGACCCGCGCCGCCGGTCACGCCACGCCGAAAGGCGCAGACTACCGGCTCACCGCGGGCGATCCGGCACTCACACCCCGTGGTAGAGGTTCTGCGTCGGCTCGACGCCCCTGGTGACCACCGACTCGACCACATCCGCCGCCCGGTCCACCAGGAACTCCAGCTCCTTGCGCTCGACCGCGCCGAAATCCGACAACACGAAGTCCGCCGGGTCCTGCCGCCCCGGCGGCCGGCCGATGCCGAACCGGACCCGGACGTACTCCTTCGTGCCCAGCGACTTCGACATCGACCGCAGGCCGTTGTGCCCGCCCTCGCCACCGCCGCACTTCACCCGCAGCTGGCCGTAGCCGATGTCCAGCTCGTCGTGCACGGCGATCACCCGGCCCGGCGGCACCTTGTGGAACTGGGCCAGGCCGGCCACCGGCCCGCCGGAGAGGTTCATGTAGGTCAACGGCTTGACCAGCACCAGCTTCGGCCCGCCGAAGCCGAGCCGCCCCTCGGCGACCTCCGCCACCGCCCGCTTGTGCCGGCCGAACTTCGCGCCGAGCCGCCCCGCCAGCAGGTCGGCCACCATGAAGCCGACGTTGTGCCGGTTGCCCGCGTACTCCCGACCGGGATTGCCCAGGCCGACCACCAGCCACGGCCCCGTCTCGTCCGTCACGCCCCGCCCCTCCCGCTGCTCGCCGTCACCCATCCGCCCGGACACCGATACGCCGACAGGCGCCCCCGACCGTGCGGGGACGCCTGTCGCAACGATGCGAACCGATCAGGCCTCGGTCTTCGCCTCGGCGGTCTCCTCGCCCTCGGCGGCCGGAGCCTCGGCGGTCTCCTCGCCGACCTCGGCCTCGGCCTCCTCGGTGGCCTCCTGGACCTCGGGGAGGGTGGCCTCGAGCTGCTCGGCGGTCGGCGCGGCGGTCACCGAGGCGACCGTCTGCTCCGAGTCGGCGGCCAGCTCCACGCCGGCCGGCAGCTCGACGTCGGCGGCGGTGACCTGGCTGCCGGCCTCCAGCCCCTCGATCGACGCCTCCAGGTGGTCCGGCACCTTGGTGGCGTCGGCGGTCACCGAGAGGGTGTCGTGGTCGTGCACGATCAGCGTGTCCTTCGCGGCCTCACCGGTCAGCTGGACCGGGACCTCGACGGTGACCTTCTCACCCCGGCGGACCAGCAGCAGGTCCACGTGCTCGAAGGTGTCCTTGATCGGGTCACGCTGGATCGCCTTCGGCAGCGCCAGCACCTGGGTGCCGTCGCTGACCTCGATCGCGAAGAGCTGGTTGGCGCCGCCCTTGCGGATCGCGGCCGCGAACTCGCGGGCCGGCAGCGCGATGTGCTTGGGCTTCTCGCCGTGGCCGTACAGCACGGCGGGCACCTTGCCGGCCCGGCGGGTACGACGGGCACCACCCTTGCCGAACTCGGTACGGGGCTCGGCGCTGATCTTTACCTCGGACACGGGGAAACTCCTGATGCTTCGCGCGGCGGCTTGTCGACTGGCGGTGCTGGGCGAGGGGCTCGCTGGGGCTCATGCGTCGAGAACGACTGCCCGGAGCACCGCGTCGATGACGGTGCCTCCGTGCGGCGCTTGTCAGCGGCCCGCCGGGCACCCTCGCCGTGGCAACCGCACCAGTCTACCCGAGATGATTCCGAGCTTTCCGGCAGTCCCCTTATCACCGTTCCCGCCGGCCCGCAGGCCGATCCGGGCCCGCCCCGCACCGGCCGGTCACCCCGACCGCACCCCGCCCACAGCGACCGCGCGGGGCGTCGACACCGGGCCGGACGGGTGTCGCCCGACCGGCCCGGGACGCGTCAGGCGATCAGCTCAGCCCACCGAAGAGGGTGGTCACCGAGCCGTCGTCGAACACCTCGCGGATCGCCCGCGCCAGCAGCGGCGCGATCGACAGCACCGTGATCTTGTCGAGCTGCTTCTCCGGCGGCAGCGGCAGCGTGTTGGTCACCACGACCTCGCTGATCGGGCTGTTCTTCAGCCGCTCGGTCGCCGGGTCGGAGAGCAGCGCGTGGGTGGAGGCGACGATCACGTCGGCCGCGCCGGACTCCCGGAGGATGTCCGCCGCCTTGCAGATCGTGCCGCCCGTGTCGATCATGTCGTCGACGATCAGGCAGACCCGCCCCTCGACCTCGCCGACCACCCGGTTCGCCACCACCTGGTTCGGCTTCAGCGGATCCCGGGTCTTGTGGATGAACGCCAGCGGGCAACCACCCAGCCGGTCGGTCCACCGCTCGGCCACCCGCACCCGGCCCGAGTCCGGCGCGACCACCGTCATCGGCCGGCCCGCGTACTTGTGCTGGACGTACTCGGCGAGGATGTCCATCGCGAACAGGTGGTCGACCGGGCCGTCGAAGAAGCCCTGGATCTGCGCGGTGTGCAGGTCGACGGTGAGGATCCGGTTCGCGCCGGCCGTCTTCAGCAGGTCCGCCACCAGGCGCGCCGAGATCGGCTCCCGGCCGCGGTGCTTCTTGTCCTGCCGGGAGTACGGGTAGAACGGCAGGACCACGGTGATCCGCTTGGCCGAACCGCGCTTCAGCGCGTCGATCATGATCAGGGTCTCCATGACCCAGGTGTTGACCCCGTGCGTGACGGACTGCACCACGAAGGCGTCCGAACCGCGCACCGAGTCCTTGAACCGTACGAAGATCTCACCGTTCGCGAACTCGTACGCGTCGGCCGGCGTCGGCGCGACGCCGAGCACCTCGCCGATCTCCTTGGCCAACTCCGGAAAGCCACGTCCGGAGAAGAGCATCAGGCTCTTGCGGTTTTCGGCGACGATGCTGCCCATGGGCCCGTCTGCTCCCGTTGGTCGGTGGTACCCGGCACGGTGGTGGTGGGCCGGGGACTATTCGGTTGCAGTATCCCCCGCGCCGGACGCCGGGCTGACCGCCTCGGCATCCCCGTGGATTGCCTCACCTTCACTTGCCCCGACGGGCGACGCCGACGCACCCTCGCCGCCCCTGCGGGCCCGCTCGGCCGCCTCGGCGGAGGCCGTGCCGGCCCGCTTGCGGGCCACCCAGCCGTCGATGTTGCGCTGCGGCGCCCGGGTCACCCCGAGCGCGCCCGGCGGCACGTCCTGGGTGACCGCGCTGCCCGCCGCCACGTACGCCCCCGCGCCCACCTCGACCGGCGCGATGAGGCTGGTGTCGCAGCCGATGAAGGCGGCCTCGCCGACCGTCGTGCGGTGCTTGTTCACCCCGTCGTAGTTCACGAAGATCGTCGCCGCGCCGATGTTGGCCTTCGCACCGATCGTCGCGTCACCCACGTACGACAGGTGCGGCACCTTCGCGCCCGCGCCCACCTCGGAGTTCTTCACCTCGACGAACGTGCCGACCTTGGCCTTCTCCGCCAGCCGGGCGTCCGGCCGCAGGTACGCGTAGGGCCCCACGGTGGCGCCCGGGCCGACCTCGGCGCCCACGGCGTGGCTGCGCAGCACGGTGGCGCCCGGGCCGACCACGGTGTCGATCAGCGTCACGTCCGGCCCGACGACCGCGCCGGTGCCGACCACCGTGCCGCCGCGCAACTGGGTGTTCTGGTCGATCACGGCGTCCCGGTCCAGGGCCACCGTCACGTCGATCCACGTGGTGTCCGGGTCGAGCAGACTGACCCCGGTGCGCATCCACGCCTCGTTGACCCGGTCGCGCAGCAGGCGGCGCAGCGCGGCCAACTCGACCCGGTCGTTGCAGCCCAGCGTCTCCACGTGGTCCGCCGCCACGTGCACCGCCACGGGCTCGCCGGCCGAGACCAGCAGGCCGAAGACGTCGGTCAGGTACTCCTCGCCCTGGTCGTTGTCGGTCGACAGCTTGCCGAGCGCGTCGCGCAGCCGGGCCGCGTCGAACGCGTAGATCCCGGCGTTGATCTCCCGGAGGGCGCGCTGCGCGGGCGTGGCGTCGCGCTCCTCGACGATCTGCTCCAGCCGCCCGTCGGCGTCCCGCACGATCCGGCCCAGGCCGGTCGGGTCGGGCACCTCGGCGGCGAGCACCGTCGCCGCCGCGCCCACGCCCTCGTGCGCCTCCACCAGCGCGGCCACCGTCTCCGGACGGAGCAGCGGCACGTCGCCGTTGATCACGACCACGGTGCCGGTGGCGTCCGGCGCGGCGTCCAGCGCGATCCGGACGGCGTGCCCGGTGCCGAGCTGCTCGGCCTGGAGCACCGGCGTGGCCTGGGGGGCGATCTCCGCCAGGTGCGCGCGGACCTGGTCGGCGCCGTGCCCCACCACGACCACCGTGCGGTCGGCGCCCAGTGGCGCGGCCGCGGTGAGCACGTGGCCGACGAGGGTACGGCCGAGCAGCGGGTGCAGCACCTTGGGCAGCGCCGACTTCATCCGCTTGCCCTCCCCGGCGGCGAGCACGACAACGGTGCGGAGGTGGGGCTGGGACACGACGCGGGCTCCCGTCGGGACGGCGGACAGTCTCGCGGCCATGCTAACCAGACGATGGACCGCCGTTCGGCGTGGCCACACGAATGCCGGGAGATGCAGTTTGAGCTGGGGTGCCTGGATTCGAACCAGGAGCTCAAGGCTCCAAAGGCCTGCGGGTTGCCATTACCCCACACCCCAATGAATGTCAAGCTTCGCGGGACGTCAATTCCGGTTGGTACCGCCCGCGATCTGGAACAGCTCGGCGATCATACCTTCGATCCGCCAGTAGAGCTCGCGGCTACGTGGCACGGTGATCACCAGGCAGCCACGATAGCCATCCCCCGCGTTGCGGCGCACCGTCGCCGGGCGGTGTTTCTTGAGACTGGCGCGTTGGAACCGCTCGACGGGCAGCTCGAGCTCCCGTGCCCACCACTTCGTGGCGGCCTCGCAATCCGCCGTCTCGTGGATGCTGACGCGATAGCTGGGCACGTCCCGACCGATGCCGCACACCTCGAGGAAACGCAGGAAGAGCGCCAGCAGGCCCGGATCGCTGTTGACGAACTGGAGGCGGTCGTCCCGCCGCCATGGTTTCGACTTGGTGCCCTCGCACCAGTAGATCGCCGCGCCCAGGAGTAGCAGATCCCGGTCGCCGAGGCAGCCCACCACACTCGCCGCACGCGCCCTCTCCGCAGCTTGGGCGGCGTCCCGGGCCTCGCGGTGCGCCGCCCACCGCGCCTCGGTCATGAGCGACGAGTGAGCCCTCCGCCGTTCCGCGACCGCCTCGTCCGGGTCCAGCGGCAGATGCCGGACCCACTGGTACGCGGTGGACTTGGCCACGCCCAACTGCCGGGCGATCTCGTTGACCGACCGCCCTTCGGCACGCAGCCCGACGGCGGCGGACCTGAGGTCGTCCTTGGCGCGGGGGCGGCGCGTCCGTTCGGGCGGCGGAACGCCCTGGAGGAACTCGTGGACCCGGTTGCGACCGAGGCCGGTGCGCGCCTGGATCTCACGGACGGAGAGCTGCTCGACGGTGCGTAGCCGACGCACCTCGGCGGCGATGGGATCGGTCATGAGCAGCAGGTTAGAACGGGCGTACGACAGCTCGGTCCATTCATTCCCGACGCTGTCCCGTGCGCCCTCGGCGAAGCTAAGTTACGGTGACGTAGGCGTAACTTCGTGATCTCCGTCCCTCTGCGAGGTGCCCATGTCCACCACCCTTCTCGAACCCGCCCCCGCCCCCGGCCCCAAGC
>NZ_JBPQTP010000090.1:0-27061 GCF_051386395.1 Micromonospora sp. URMC 106 | reverse complement strand
GGCCGGTCCCCACCCCGGCAACCCGCAGCACGTCGGCCCGCAGCAGCACGTCGGCCCGCCGCAGCAGCACGTCGGCCCGGCCGGGCCCGCGCCCGCGGCCGGCCCCGGCGTACCGCCGGCCCGATGACCGTCCCGCCCGCCGAGGGGACGGGCGGGGCCCCGGACGCCACCGCGCACGGGGGCGGTGGCGTCCGGGGGTTCACCGTCCTCTACGACGCGCACTGCCCGCTGTGCCGCGCCGCGCGTGGCTGGCTGGCGTCCCGCCCCCAGCTCGTACCGCTGGAGTTCGTGCCGGCCGGCTCGGCGGAGGCCCGGCGGCGCTTCCCCGGCCTGGACCATGACGCGACCCTGCGCGACCTCACCGTGGTCGCGGACACCGGCGAGGTGTACGCGGGCGACGGCGCCTGGTTCGCGTGCCTCTGGGCGCTGGCCGACCACCGGGGCGCCGCCGAGCGGTTGGCGCGCCCACACCTGCTGCCGCTCGCCCGCCGGGTGGTCGCCGCCGCCTCGTCGGTACGCGAGCGCGTCCGCGATCCGTGGGCGGAGCCGCCCGACGACCCGGCGGGATACGGTGACCCCGATGACCGAGCAGACTGCGCCGACGACCGCTGCGGGTGAGCCGGCCACCGCGCGGGGCGAGCAGACGCGGCAGCTCATCCTGGACACGGCGATGCGGCTGTTCCAGGAGCGGGGGTACGCCCGGACCACCATGCGTGCCATCGCCCAGGAGGCCGGGGTGGCGGTGGGCAACGCCTACTACTACTTCGGGTCGAAGGACCACCTGATCCAGGAGTTCTACGCCCGCGCGCAGGTCCAGCACCGGGCGGCGGCACAGCCGGCGCTCGACCGGGAGTCCGACTTCGCCGCCCGGCTCGCCGGGGTGCTGCACGCCGGCGTGGACGTGCTCACCCCGTCGCACGCCTTCGCGGCGAGCTTCTTCAAGACGGCGGCGGAGCCGACCTCCCCGCTCAGCCCGTTCTCCGAGGAGTCGTCCGCGCCCCGGCAGGCGGCCGTCGACCTCTTCGCCGAGGCCCTGGACGGCTCCACCGCGAAGGTGGACGCGGAGCTGCGTCCGCACCTGCCCGAGCTGCTCTGGCTGGCGTACATGGGGGTGGTCCTCTACTGGGTCCACGACCGGTCCCCGGGGCAGGCCAAGACCCGGCAACTCATCGACGGTGCGGTGCCCCTGATCGACCGGCTGGTGGGGCTGTCCCGGTTGCGGGTGCTGCGCCCGGTCACCCGGCAGGTGCTCGACCTCATTCGCACGCTGCGTCACTGACCCGCGGCACCGTCCCGACGCGCTCCGCTCCAGGTCAAGTCCGCTTCTGGACAGTCCGAACCACCCGTCGGCATCTTGCCGAACCGCAGCTCGATACGTAGCGTGATCGGCACGTACGGCGACCGGCCCCGCGACGCCCGCCACGGGCGGAGGGACCTGGGGGGAGGCTGCGGACCGTGGATCCGGCCCGGGATCCACGGTCCGCGCCCTGCCGTCCGCAGCCCCTCACCAGGACGTCGCGCCGTCGCCGTCGCCCGGTCACTCCCGGCCGTCACCCGCCCGGGCGGCCGCGCCGACGCCACCAGCCGGTCGCCGGGTCAGGGCGGGTACACCCCGAACGACCGCCAGCCCCGGTCGGGGAAGCCCGCCGCCTCGGCGACCCGCGCGGAGGCCAGATTGGCGTGGCCGTGCAGGTAGGTCGGGACCGCGCCCTCGTCGAGCACCCGGCGGGCCGCCTGCGCCGCCAGCCGCCGGGCCAGGCCCCGCCCCCGCGCCGCCGGCGTCGTCCCCACCGCCAGCTCGTGGCCGTACGCGTCATGCCGCTTGATGCCCACGCCGGACAGGTACCGGCCGCGCTCGTCGCGCGCCACCAGCACGGGCCGGTCGAAGAGCCGGAGCCAGGAGGGCAGCCCCCGCGTGCGCGGGGACACCCACTCCCCGACCTCGGGCAGCGGAGCCGGGGCCAGGCTCCACCGGAACACGTCGTCGTGGACCACCCAGTCGGGCTGGCCGACCGCCCCGGGCAGCTCGGGCAGCAACCGCCCGGGTTGCCGGCGGGCCAGCTCGCGGACCGCCTCCACCCGGTCCGGCGGCACGGAGAGCACGGTGCTCGCCCCGGCCGCGACCGCGATGGCCGGCCGCAACCGCCCGTCCCAGGCCGGCCGGGCCCGCCGGTACGAGCCGACCACGTGCAGCCCGGGGCCCGCCGGCCACTGCCCCAGCCAGGTAGCCAGGTGCAGGTGGAGCTGCCGGTCGCGCATCGAGTCACCTTTCCGTGGTCCACCCACGGCGGCCCGGACACCTCCGGGCGCCGCCCGCCGCGCTCGCCGGGGCGCGGTCCGCGCCCCGGCCCGTCCGCCGATCACCGTACGCCGGACGGCCGCCGCCCGGCGTACGGTCCCCGATCAGTGGTGGGTGTGCCCCGCGCGCCCACCCTCGTGCCCGGCGCGGTCGGCCTCGTGCCCGGCGTGGCCGGACCCGTGCCCGGCGTGCCCAACCTCGTGACCGGCGTGACCGACCTCGTGACCGGCGTGGGCCGCCCCGTGAGCGGCGTGGTAGCGGTGGGTGACCGCGTGGCCCCGGCCCCGCGCGATCAGCGCCCGGTTCACCGGCACGGTGACCACGAAGGCCACCGCGAGCGCGACCGCGAGGCTGGCCCAGAACACCACGCTCCCCAGGCCGGCCTCCATCGCGCCGGGGATGGCGAGCATGACGCCGTTGTCGACCACCTCCATGACCGCGATGCTCACCGTGTCGGCGACCAGCGCCACCTTGATCGCGGTGCGCAGCGGGACGCCGGAACGCAGCACCGGCCGGATGGTCAGCGAGTAACCGAAGAGGAAGGCCAGGCCGACCGCGAGCGCGATGGTGGAGAGGTCTGACCAGCCGAGGGCGGTGCCGATGACCATGCCGAGCACCTCGCCGATGGCGCAGCCCGTGAGGCAGTGCAGGGTCGCCGTTACGGCCAGCCGGGTGAGATTCGCGTTCGTCATGCCCAGACCATATACCCCCAGGGGGTATTGCTCAAGAGACACCCGTCACGCCCGGCGGCAACCCGGGGTCGGCGGCGCCGGCGGCCCGGAGCCGGGGCGGCGGCGGTTGAAGGGCGCGAAGGGCGGGTACCCGGGGTGGAACATCGCCGACGGATGTCGCCGCGAACTCCGGTCAGAGCCAGGGGAACCCGACGCATCGATCGACCGTCATATTCATTTCCATACATGTACAACTTTCTTTGGGACGGTAATGGTCATGCCGAAACAGCCGAATGACCGGCACCAGCAGGACACCGAGCGACTCTGGCGCACGCCCGGGGTCGCGGAACGGTTTCCCGCCCAGCCGCCGTACCGGGGCAACCGCGGCGCCACCCGTGCGGACGCGCTCTCCTGGGGCGAGCTGAACAAGCTGCCGGCCGGGACCTCCACCCGCCGCAACCTCAACCCGCGGTGACCCGCCGCCCCGATCGGCGGCGGCGACACACCCGGGCGGTCCAGCGGCGGCTTTCGCACACCTGTCGGGTAATTTCTTCTGGTCCGGCACCCGGCCCACGACAGGAGAAGCACCGCGCATGGGCAAGAAGACGATCCACGTCTCCGACTTCAGCGGCACGGTCATCCAGCCCGACGACGAGGTGGTCCGTGTCGTCGTCCTGGAGCACCCTGACCTGGTGGCCGGGCCCGTGCAACTGGACGCCACCCCGGTCGAGGTGGAGAGCATCGACGACGCCGCGCTTGACGTCGCGGTGGTCGAGATCCACGACCGGCACGGCGGCGGCGAGCCCCGGCGGGTGGTGCTCACGGCGAGCGAGTTCGACGCGATGGCCACCGACGTGCCGATGGCACAGCTCCTCCGGACCGCCGAGCGGGTCCGCCCGCCCAAGGCCCGCAAGGGCGCCGAGAAACTCGACTACGGCACCATCGAGCACGCCGGCAAGCCGCACCGGGGCCGGGTCACCGAGGAGGAGGCCCGGCTGGTGCGCGAACGGCTCGACGAGGTCAACAAGCGCCTCGCCGACGCGGGCATCCGCCAGATCGACCCGGCCGACCCGGAGCACGCCGACCGGTACGGCTTCCCCGCCGTCTCCTGAGGCCACCACGGCGACGCCCGGCCCCCACCGAACAGCCGAGGGCACCGGGGCCGGCCCGCGCCACCGGCCCCGGCACGCACCGCCGACGCGCGTCGCCCGGGCGCTCGCCCCGGCGGCCCCCGACCGCCGCGACGGGCGTCGACCTCGGCGTGTCAGCCCCGGGCGCCCTTCGCGGCGGCCTCGACCGCCGCGACGAGCGTCGACTCGGCGGTGGCCTTGTCGACGCCGAGCCCGGCGAGCACGCCCGTGCCGTTCTCCAGCTCCAGCAGGGCGAGCAGGATGTGCTCCGTGCCGATGTAGTTGTGCCCCAGCCGCAGCGCCTCGCGGAAGGTCAGCTCCAGCGCCTTCTTGCCCTGCGCGTCGTACGGGATCAGGTCGGGGACCTCGGCCGACGACGGCGGCAGCGCGGCCGTCGCGGCCTCGCGCACCCGCTCCAGCGATACGCCCTGCGCGACGATCGCCTTCGCGGCGAGGGCCTCCGGCTCGGCGAGCAGCCCCAGGAGCACGTGCTCCGGGCGGATCTCGGCGTGCCCGGTGGCCCTCGCCTCGTTCTGCGAGGCCATCACCACGTTGCGGGCACGGGGGGTGAACCGGCTGAAGCCCTGCTGCGGGTCGAGCGGCGCCTCGGGGGTCTTCGGCACGAAGCGCTTCTGCGCCGCCTGCTTGCTGACGCCCATGCTCCGGCCGATGTCCGTCCACGAGGCGCCGGAGCGCCGCGCCTGGTCCACGAAGTGGCCGATCAGGTGGTCGGCGATCTCGCCGAGGTGGTCGGCCGCGATGACCGCGTCGGCGAGCTGGTCGAGCGCGTCGGTGTGCGCCTTCTTGATCGCCTGGATGAGGTCGTCGAGCCGGACCGGGTTACTCATCTGCACTGGATCCGTCATGCGTCAACGATAGGTTGACGCAACCTCGTCGTCAACCCTGAGTTGACGGCATCTCGCCGACGCCTGCCGGTCCGGCGGCGCACCGGGACCGTCCCACGAGGACGGGCGGCGCGCCGCCGGTCGGTCAGGCCGCGCTTCCCGCCGTCCGCAGGCTGGCCGGGCGCATGTCCGTCCAGACGCTCTCGATGTGGGCCAGGCACTCCTCACGCGAGCCCCGGACGTCCACCGTCCGCCACCCCTCCGGCACCGGCCGGTCGGCCGGCCAGATCGAGTACTGCTCCTCGGCGTTGCGGACGACGACGTACTGCTCCGCTTCGAAACTCATCCCGCGTCTCCCCGTCACGAACCGGTCGATGAGATCACTGGTACCGCACGACCCTATGCCAGCCGACGCGGCCGGGGCAACGACGACCTTCACTCGACCCCGGGCGTCGGCGGCGGCTCAGTCCGCGGCGCCGTCGGGCTGCGGCGCGTCGTCGGACAGCGGCCGGACGAGGAGCTCGAACGCCTCGGCGTACCAGGTCTCCGGCACCGACTCCGGGTCGACCAGGCGCTGGATGCTCAGCCCGATGTCCAGCCCGAGCAGCAGCGTCGCCGTGCGCGCCACGAGCGCCGGGTCCGGCCCGTCGGCCCGGGCGGTCAGGTGCGCGGCGATGCCGGCGCGGGTGCGGCGCAGCGCCTCGATGTAGCGGGGACGCACCCGCGGGTTACGCATGGCGGCGATCCAGAACTCCATCATCAGCAGCGCGAAGTCGGCGTTCTCGCCGGCCCGGTCGCCGGTCGAGTTGGCCGAGCTGAGGGCGGCGAACGCCTGCACCATGTCGGTCTCGCCCGCGGTGACCTCGGTCAGGTCGGTGCCGATGATGTCCAGCTGCCGGTCCAGCAGGGCGAGGATGATGTCCTCCTTGTTGCGGAAGCTGGAGTACACCGCACCCTTGGTCAGGCCGGCCGCCGCGGCGATGTCGTCCAGGGAGGCCGCCGGCCCCCGCTCGGCGAGCAGCCGCTGCGCCGCGTCGAGCAGGCGGTTCCGGTTGTGCCGCTGCCGCTCCTGGCGCCCCATCCGTTCCATCAGGCGACTCTCCCGTCATTCCGCTTGACCAGAATCTCCGCATTCCGCATACTCGGCGGTATCTGAATACCGACCAGTATCGGAGATGTCATGGTGCTGCGCGTGGACCATGTCTGCAAGGAGTATCGCGGAGGGGTGCGGGCCAACGACGACATCAGCATCCGGGTGAACGCCGGCCAGGTCTACGGCCTGCTCGGCCACAACGGCGCCGGCAAGACCACGCTGGTCAACCAGGTCGCCGGGCTGATCCGGCCGACCAGCGGCACAATCCGCATCGGCGACGGCGACCCGGTCGCCGACCCCGGGTTCGCCCACCGGGTCTGCTCGGTGCAGCCGCAGGCCCAGGTGCCGCTGATGGGCGTCACGCCACGCCAGGCCATCACCCTGGTCGCCCGGATCCGGGGCGCCGGCCGGGCCGAGGCGGCCGCCGCCACCCAGCGGCTGCTCGACGCCCTCGACATCACCGAGTGGGCCGACACGCCGGCGGAGCGCCTCTCCGGCGGTGTCCGCCGCCTCGCCGCGTACTGCCTCGCGGCCGTGCGGCCGGGCAAGGTGATCGTGCTCGACGAGCCCAGCAACGACGTCGACCCGGTGCGCCGGCGGCTGCTGTGGCAGCAGGTCCGGTCACTGGCCGACGACGGGGCGGCCGTCCTGCTGGTCACCCACAACCTCACCGAGGTCGAGCGGATCCTCGACCGGCTCTCGGTCCTGGCGCACGGCCGGGTGGTCGCCGAGGGCACCGTCGCCGACCTGCGCGCCGGCGCCGGCCCGGCGCTGCGGCTCGACATCAGCCTGGCGGCCGGCAGCGAGGAGCCGGCGCCGCCGCCGTTCACCGGGCAGCCGCCGCGACGGGACCGCCAGCGGCTGGTGTACGCCCTGGACACCGCCGAGGCGGTGGCCGCCACCGAGTGGGCGGCGCGCATGCAGGCCGCCGGCACCATCGAGGACTTCTCGCTCTACCCGATGCGGGTCGAGGACATCTACCTCGCCCTCGAAGAACACCAGCCGGCGACCGACGTGGAGGTCAACGATGTCGTGGCTCCGTAGCTACGCCCTGCTGCTGCGCTGGAACGCGCTGCGGCTGCGCTTCCTGCTCCCCCTCTTCGCGATCGTCTCCGCCGGGCTCTCGGTCGGCATCATCGTCGGCTTCGCGTACCTGCTGCCCGACGTCGACGCCACCAGCGCCGCGTTCCTCGCCACCGGCGGCCCCACCATCGGGCTCATCACCGTCGGGCTGGTGATGGCCCCGAACATGGTGGCGCAGAGCAAGTTGCAGGGCAGCTTCGAATTCGACCAGACGCTCCCCGTCCCACCGCTGGCCTCCGTCGCCGCCGGAGTCACCGTGTGGATCCTGGGCGCGCTGCCCGGGCTCGTGCTGTCGCTGGTGGTCGCCGCGTTCCGCTTCGACCTGCGACTGGACCCGAGCCCGCTGGTGATCCCCGCCGCCCTGCTCGTCGCCCTGACCGCCACCACGCTCGGCTACGGGCTGGCCCACGCACTCCCACCGGCCGCGGTGGGTCTGGTGACCCAGCTCGTCGTCTTCGTCACACTGATGTTCTCCCCCGTCAACTTTCCCGTCGACCGGCTACCCGGATGGTTGCAGGCCGTGCACGTCGTGCTCCCGTTCCAGTACATGGCGCAGAGCGTGCGCGAGTCACTCGTCGGTGGCATCAGCGGCACCCCGTACCTCGTGATGGCCGCGTGGTGCCTGGCCGGTCTCGTGGTGACCTACCGGCTGATCGTCCGCCGGCCCTGACTCGTCAGGCAGGCGTCACCTCGTACAGCGGGAAGTAGCTGTCGAAGGCGTCCCGGGAGTAGGCGTCGGCCAGCTGCGGGATGGCGTCGAAGGAGGTCACCGGCTCGTTGATCTCGGGCAACCAGCCGGTGCTCTCCTGCACGTCCCGGATCCGCCGGCAGTCCTGGAACCGCCAGGCGTGGGTGTGCACGTGGATGTGCCGGCCGATGCACTCCACCGCCCGCAGGTTCGACAGCCGCATGCCGTGCTTCCACCCGACGGTGGCGAGCACGCTCTCGCGGGCCAGCGACTGCAACGTCACCCGGTGCAGCCCACCGCCCATGTTGTCCAGGAAGATCGAGACGCCCTGGCCGCCGCTGATCTCCATCACCCGCTCGACGAAGCGCCGCTTGGAATCCTTGTGCCGGTCCATCGCGTCCGGATCACCGGACGCCTTCGCCACGTCGTAGTCCAGGTCGGGGAACTCGCGACGGTCGATCGGCACGGCGCCGGTGGCGGCGATCGCGGCCAGCCGGCTGTCGCGGCCGGACACCATGGCCGTCCGGAAGCCGTCCCGCCGGGCCAGCTCCAGCTGCGCCCAGACCACGCCACCGCCCCAGCCGATCACCAGCGGGGGCTCGTCCCAGTGGTCGTCGACCTGCGCCTCCCAGCAGCGCCGGGCCACCCGCCAGTTGTCCCACGCGGTGAAGTACCGGGCGAACGGCGCCCAGCGTTCGATCGGGTAGCGGCTCTGCTCCGGCAACGGCACCAGCAGCCGCGCCTCCGTGACGAACCGCCCGGACAGCAGCCCCGGCGAGCCGGGGGCGTCGTACGCGCAGATCCGCTCGGCGTAGCCGTTGCGGTCGATCACCCCGAACGGGATCCACAGGCACTGCTGCCCCTCGCGCAGGCCCCGCACGCCCGGCCCGGCCGCGAGCACCCGCACCACGCCACAGGTCCCGAGGACGATCTTGTCGTCGCCCCGCTGCCGGGCCACGTCCACCGGGTGCCGGGAGATCGCGTGCTCCATGTTGGCTTCCCAGCAGCCCACCAGCGGCTCGACGAGGACCTCGCCCTCCTCGGGCCGGCGCACCGGGATCTGCTCCAGCGTCAGCTGTCCCCGGGTCGGCTCGCTCCCCGGTTCAGTGGCATGCAGCACCCACGCCTTGGTCGTCGCCATCCTGCACCTCCTGATCGTCGTCATCCATCTGTGCGGCCAGTGCCTGTTCCACGGCGGCGGCGAACGCCGCCACCGTGCGGTTCTCGAAAACGCTGCGGATCGGCAGGTCCACCTGCCACGCCCGGCGGGCCCGCGACACCACCTGGGTCGCCTTGATCGAGGTCCCACCGAGGGCGAAGAAGTCACCGTCGGGGCCGAGGCCGTCCACCTGGAGCACCTGGCCCCAGAGCGTCACCACCGCCTGCTCGGTGACCGTCATCTCGCCAACCTCGGCCCCGCCCTCCCCGGCGAGGTCGCGCGGCGACGGCAACGCGCGCACGTCGAGCTTCCCGCTGCTGGTCAGCGGCAGCCGGTCGAGCGGCACGACGGCGCCGGGCAGCATGTACTCCGGGAGCACCTGCGCGCAGTGCGCGAGCAGCTTCTCCGCGTCCACCCGCGCCGCGCCCGCCGGCACCACGTACGCCACCAGGGTGTCGGGCGTGCCGTCCGTGCCGTCCGAGGCGCGGGCCACCACCGCGCACTCGGCCACGTCGTCGTGCCGGCGCAGCACCGCCTCCACCTCGCCGGTCTCGATGCGCAGGCCGCGCACCTTGACCTGCTGGTCGGTGCGGCCGAGGAAACGCAGCGCGCCGTCCTCGGTCCAGCGCACCAGGTCGCCGGTGCGGTAGAGGCGGGCACCGGGCGGGCCGAACGGGTCCGGCACGAACCGCTGGGTGGTCAGGTCGGGGCGCCCGGCGTACCCCCGGGCCAGTCCGGCGCCCCCGACGTGCAGCTCGCCGGGGATGCCGATGCCGACCGGGCGGCCCGCCGCGTCCAGCACCCGGACCGTGACGTTCGGGATGGGCCGGCCGATGGGCGGGGCCTCGTCCTCGGGGCCGCACTCGTGCACCGAGACCCAGATCGTCGCCTCGGTCGGGCCGTACGCGTTGAAGACCCGGCGCCCGGGGGTGCGCCACTGCCGCACGAGCGACGCCGGCAGCGCCTCGCCGGCGAGGACGAGGGTGCGCAGCTCCGGCAGGGCGGCGACCGGCACCGCCGCCAGGGCCGACGGGGTGATGGTCAGCGCGGTGATCCGCTCGGTGGCGAGCAGGTCCCGCAGGTCCGGCCCCGGCGCCACCCGCTCGGCCGGCGCGAGGTGCAGCGTGGCGCCCGCGCCGAGGGCCATGGCCACGTCGAAGACCGACGCGTCGAACGTCGGCGACGCCCACTGCAGCACCCGGTCGTCCGGGCCCAGCCCGAAGAGCGCGCGCTGGGCCGCGATCACGTTGCACAGCCCCCGGTGCGGGACGAGCACGCCCTTCGGCCGGCCGGTCGAGCCGGAGGTGTAGATGGAGTAGGCCAGGTCGTCGGGGCCCGCCGACTCGGGCAACCGGTCGTCGGCCAGGTCGGCGTACCGGTCCCGGTGGGCGTCCAGCAGGACAATCTCCACCCCGGCGCGCGGCAGGCCACCCCGGTGGCGCCGGTCGCTGACCACCACCGCCGCGCCGGCGTCGGCGAGGATGTCGGCCAGCCGGGCCGGCGGGTGGTCGGGGTCCAGCGCGACGAAGTAGCCGCCGGCCTTGAGCGCGGCGAGCATCGCCACGACCAGTTCCGGGGTACGCCCCAGGCACAGCGCGACCGGCGTGCCCGGTCCCACGCCCAGGCCGCGCAGGTGCCGGGCGAGCCGGTTGGCCCGGCGGTCCAGTTCCCGGTAGGTGACCGACTCGCCGCCGGCGCGCAGCGCGATCCGGTCCCCGCCCAGGTCGGCCTGCTCCTCGACGAGCCGGTGCACGGTCGTCGCGTCCGGGTACGGCGCGGACGTCCCGCTCCAGCCGGCCACCGTGGCGCGCTCGGCGTCGGTCAGCACGTCGACGTCCCGCACCGGCGTGTCCGGGCGCGTCGCCACGGTGTCGACCACCGTCGCGAGGTGCCCGAGCAGTCGGGCCACGGCGTCGTGGCCGACCCGTCGGGGGTCGTAGCCGACCCGGACGGCGAGCCGCTCCCCGTCGGGGATCACCAGCACCGACAGCGGGTAGTTGGTCCGGTAGCGGTACTGCCCGTCGCGGATCTCCACCGCGCCGCTGCGCCGGTGCAGCACACCCACCCCGGGCAGGTTGAGCACGGTCATGATGGTGTCGAACAGGGGCAGGCCCGGGGGCACCTCGCTCCACCGCTGCACCTGCTCCAGCGGGCTGAAGTCGTACCGGCGCAGCGCTGCCTGTTCGTGTTGCAGGGCGGCGGCGGTGGCGAGGACCGAGCGGGCCGCATCGAAGCGGACCCGCACCGGCAGGGTGTTGATGAACAGCCCGGCGGTCTGCTCCACCCCCGGCACGTCCGACGGCCGGCTGGACAGCGTGCCGCCGAACACGACGTCGTCCCGCCCGCTGTGCGCCCGCAGGACCAGCGCCCAGCAGGTCTGCAGCAGCGAGCCGAGGGTCACCTCCCGGCGTCGGCCCAGCTCGCGCAGGGCCGCCACGGTCTCCGCCGGCAGGTGCAGCACCTGCTCCGGGTTGTCCCGCCCGGACGGCTCCGGCGCGCTGCCGTCGGCCGGGCGGATCCACGCCGGGGTGGTCGAGTCGGTGACGCCGCGCAGCGCCTCCCGCCACGCCTGCCGGGCCGCGTCGAGGTCCTGGGCCCGCACCCAGCCGACGTACTCGTGGAAGGAGGTCGCCGGCCGGGTCTCCAGTTCCCGCCCGGCGGCCAGCGTGTCGTAGTTGGCGAACGCCTCGTCGAGCACCATCAGCGCCGACCACGCGTCCAGCAGCAGGTGGTGGTAGCGCAGGACGAAGGTGTAGTCCTCCTCGCCGGTGCGGATGAGGGTCAGCCGGACCAGCGGCGGCTGCTGGACGTCGAACCCCTGGAGCCGGTCGGCGCGCAGCCGCTCCTCCAGCCGGGCCGGCAGCTCCGCGGCGGGCACGTCGCGCCAGTCGAGGGTCTCCATGGGCACCTCGACGTGCTCCCGGACCACCTGGACGGGCTGCTTGATGTCCTCCCAGTGGAACGACGTGCGCAGCACCGCGTGCCGCTGCGTCAGCGCCTGCCACGCCGCGAGCAGCAGGTCCGGATCGACGGGCCCGTGCAGCCGGTACTCGACCTGGTCGACGTAGAAGGCCGCCCGGGGGTCGGCGAGGCTGTGCGACAGCAGCCCTTCCTGCATGTACGACAACCGGTAGATGTTGTCGACTCCGGGAACGGTCACGGCTGGTCCTTCCTCAGCGTCTCGGGTGCGGTGGGACGTCCGTTCGGCCGGCCGGAGGTCGCCCCGGCCAGTTGCGCGGCCAGCGCGGTCAGATCGCTCGCGTCCAGCCCGGCGTCGGCGAACGCGGCCAGGTCGGCCGGTGCGCGGCGGCCCCTCCCCGCCGGCACCCGCTCCCCGGGCGGGTGTTCGCCCGGCGCCGGGACGGCGTCCGTGTTCGCGCGCTCGCCGGCGTCCCGGTCCTCGGCTTCCCGGTCGTCGGCGGCGACGGCGGCGAGGTCACGGACGGTCGGGTGGGCGAAGACGTCGGCCTCGGCGATCCGCAGTCCCGCCCGGCGGGCGGCCCCGACCAGCCGGAGGCTGAGGATCGAGTCGCCCCCGAGGTCGAAGAAGTTGTCGGTGACGCCGACCCGGTCGACCCGGAAGATCTCCGCCCAGATCTCGGCGAGGATCTGCTCGCGCGGGCTCTCCGGCGCCCGGTGGGGGCGGCCGGTGCCCGGCCCGGCGACCGGGGTCACCGGGGCCACGTCGACCAGTTCGGCGTAGAGGCCGGGGCGCCACCGCTGCGGCAGGTGCCCGGCGAGCCGCGACCAGTCGGCGTCCGCGACCACCAGGCACGGCGGCCCGGCCGCGGAACCCGCCAGCACGTCGAGGCCGGTGGCCGGGTCGAGGGGGTGCAGGCCGAAGGCGGTCAGCCGGTCCCGCTCGCGGGCGCCCAGCCGGGCCGCCATCCCCGTCTCCGCCCACGGGCCCCAGGCGATGCTGACCGCCGGCAGCCCGAGGGCCCGCCGGTGTCCGGCGAGGGCGTCGAGGAAGGCGTTCCCGGCGGCGTACCCGGCCTGGCCGGCGGTGCCGACCACCCCGGCCAGCGAGGAGAACAGCACGAAGAAGTCGAGCTGGTCGTGCAGGGTGGCGAGGTGCAGCTGCGCGGCGGCCAGTTTGGGCCGGAGCGGGTTGTCGAGGCGGTCGGGCGTCTGCGCGCCGAGCGGGGCGTCGTCGAGACCGCCGGCGGCGTGCACCACGCCCCGCAGTGGCGGGCCGGCGCGCCGCGCGGCGGCCACCGCCAGGTCCAGCGCCACCGGGTCGGTGACGTCGCAGGTCAGGGTCCGGACCCGGTCGCCCTCGCCGGGAAGGGGCTCGGCGTCCGCGACGGTCGTGGCGCCCCGGGACAGCAGCCACACCCGGCCCGCGCCCCGCTCCAGCAGCCAGGCCGCGACCCGGCGGCCGAGGCCGCCGGTGCCGCCGGTGACGAGGTAGCCGCCGTCCGGGTCAACGGGCAGGCTCTCCGGCCGGTCCGCCGGCGCCGGCACCAGGCGGGGCGCGAGCGTCCCCGCCGGGCGGACGGCCTGCTGCGGCGGCGGGGCGGGGGCGGTCAGCGCGGCGAGCACGGCCGCGGCGTCCGCGGCCGGGTCGGCGCCGTCGGGCGGCAGGTCGAGCAGGACGATGTCGGCGTCCGGCCGCTCGGTCATCGCCACCCGGCCCAGCCCCCACACGGCGGCGTGGGTGGGGTCGACCGGGGCGGTGTCGTCGGTCTGCTGACAGCCGCGGGTGACGAGCACCAGCCGGGCCCCCGGGTGCCGGGCGGCCTGGGCGTGCAGCAGGTGCAGCGCGGCGTGCGCGCCGTGGGCCTGCCGGTCGTGCAGCGCCGCGGCGCCGCCCGGCACGCCGGGGCCGTCGTCGAGGGGCCACAGCAGGGCGACACCGCGCAGCGGCTCCGGTCCCGGCTCCGCCAGCAGGGCGGGCAGCCCGCCGGGGTGCTCGGCGGCCGCCGCCGGCCCGACCGCCCGGCAGGTCCCGCCGCCGTCGCGCACGGCCGCCGCGACCCGGTCGGCGACGCCCCCGGCGTCGGCCAGGAGCAGCCAGCCGCCGGTGGTGTCGCCCGTCGCCCGTTGCGGGGCCGGGTCGGCGGGACGCCAGTCGATCCGGTGGCGCAGGCGGTCACCGGCGTCGCCGCCGCGCAGCAGCGCGTCCCGGCGTACCCGGCGCAGCCGCAGGCCGTCGACGACCAGGCGGACCCGGCCGGCGGCCCGCAGGGTGACGTCGAGGACGAGGTCGTCGCCGTCGGGGGTGGCCGACCGGAGCCGGGCCCGGCAGGTCAGGTCGTCGTCGCCGGTGGCGCTCGGCCCGGGCGCGTACCAGGCGAGCCGGTCGACGCCGACCGGGACGGCCAGCCCGCCGCCGTCGGTCGCCAGGGCCTGCGGGGCGAGCGCCAGGACCAGGCGCAGGCAGGAGTCGAGCAGGCCGGGTTCCGGTCGCGTGGACGGCGGTACGACGCGCGGGCGGCGCAGCGTGGCGTCGGCCTCGTCGCCGTGCCGTACGACCGACTCCAGCCACCGGTAGCGGGGGCCCAGCCGGTAGCCGGCGGCGTGCATCCGCTCCTCCAGGTCCGCCACCTCGGTGCCGGGGGTGTCGCGGGGACGGTCCGCTCCGGCCGGCGCCGGACCGGCCGGCCGCACGGTGCCGGTGGCGTGCACCCGCCAGCGGGCCGGGTCACCCCCGGCCGCGCTGACCACCTCGGCGGCCCGCGCGGGGCCGTCCGGGGCGCCCAGCAGCACCTGGATCTGGACCCGCTCACCGGCGGTCAGGGTGAGCGGCTCGGGGAAGGTCACGTCGGTGACCTCGGCGCTCGGCACCCCGTCGGCGGCGCTCGCGGCGAGGATCGCGGCGAGGTGGTTGGCCGCCGAGACGACGCTCGCGCCGAAGAGGCCGTGGTCGGTCAGCCGCTCCGGCAGCTCGGGGCCGACGACCTGCTCGAACACGCTGCCGGTGAGGGCGGGTGAGCGCAGCCGCTCACCGAGCGGACCGGTGTCGGCGGGCCGGCTCGCCCCGAGGCGGGTGTCGCGCCAGAAGCGGCGCCGCTGGAACGGGTACGTCGGCAGCGGCACCCGCCGGGCGTCCGGGTGCACGCGCTCCCAGGCCAGCGGCGCGCCCGCGCAGAAGGCGGCGCCCAGCGCGTCTCGGGTGACGGCGGCGTCCGCGCGGCCCCGGCGCATCGTCGGCACCCAGCGGGCGCCCCGCGGCACCAGCGCCCCGCGCCGGGCGAGCGTGCCGAGCACCGGGTCGGGGCCCAGCTCCAGCACCAGCCCGCAGTCCAGCTCGGCGAGGCGGCCCACCGCCTCGGCGAAGCGGACCGGCTCGCGGGCGTTGCGGCACCAGTAGTCGGCGTCCATCGGGCCGTCGAGCAGCCGCCCGGTCACCGTGGAGACCAGGTCCACGCGCGGCTCGGTGGGCTGGCTGCGGGCCGCCTCGGCGGCGAGTCCGGCGCGGACCGGGTCCATCAGCGCCGAGTGGAACGCGTGCGACACCCGCAGGTCGCGGTGCCGGACGCCGGCGTCGGCCAGGGCCCGCGCCACGCTCTCGACGGCGGCGGCCGGGCCGGAGACGACGGTCTCGGCCGGGCCGTTGTAGGCCGCCACGGAGACGTCGGGGTGCCCGGCCAGCACGGCCTCCGTGGCCGCCCCGTCCGCCGCGACGGCGAGCATCCGGCCGCCGGCGGGCAACGCGTCCATCAGGCGGGCGCGTACGGCCACCAGGCGGAGCGCCTGCTCCAGCGGCAGCACACCGGCCACGCACGCCGCCGCGTACTCGCCGACGCTGTGGCCGAGGACGACCGCCGGCTCCAGGCCCCAGGAGCCCCAGAGCCGGGCGAGGGCGTACTCGACGGCCACGACGGCCGGCTGGGTCCAGCCGGTGCGGTGCAGCAGCTCACCGCCGTCGTGGAGCACCCGGACCAGGTCGTCGCCCAGGTGCTCGCCGAGGATGTCGGCGCACTCGCGCAGGGCGGCGCGGAACACCGGTTCGGTGTCGTACAGCTCCCGGCCCATCCCCGGGTACTGGCAGCCCTGACCGGGGAAGACGAACGCGATCCGGGGGGCGGCGCGTACCTCGCCGGAGATCGGGTCGTCCGCCTGGCCCCGGGCGTACCGGTCGAGGTGGTGCCGCAGTTCCGCCCGGTCGGCGCCGGTGACCGCCAGGCGGTGCCGCAACGGAGCGCGGAACCGGGCTGCGGCGGCGCAGACAGCGGACGCGGACAGTTCGGGATGCCGGTCGAGGTGGGCGGCGTAGCGGCCGGCGAGGGCCCGCAGCGCGGCGGGCGATCCGGCGGAGAGCGGCAGCAACAGGGCGTCGCCGCCATCCGGCCCGGCCGGGTCGGCGTGGTCGGCCGCGTCGGCCCGATCGGCCGAGCCGGCGGGACCGGCCGCTGCGGCCGGCGCCAGGGCCGGGGCGGTCGCGGGTCGGTGCTCGGCGAGCAGCACGTGCGCGTTGGTGCCGCCGATGCCGAACGAGCTGACCCCGGCGACCCGGGGCCGGCCGTCCGGGCCCGCCGGCCAGGGACGGCCGGTGGTGGCCACCGACAGGGGCAGCTCGTCCCAGGGCAGGCGGGGGTTGGGGGTGCGGAAGTTCAGGTGCGCCGGGATCCACCGGTGCCGCAGCGCCAGCACCGTCTTGATCAGGCCGACCACGCCGGCGGCCGCCTCCAGGTGACCGATGTTCGTCTTCACCGAGCCGACCACCAGCGGGTCGCGCCGGTCCCGGCCCAGCACGTCGGCGGCGGCGCGCAGCTCGATCGGGTCGCCGAGCGGGGTGCCGGTGCCGTGCGCCTCCAGGTAGTCGACGTCGGCCGGGGCGAGGCCGGCGGCGCGCAGCGCGTCGGTCAGCAGCTCCTGCTGGGCGGTGCCGTTCGGCACGGTCAGGCCGCTGCTGGCGCCGTCGTGGTTGACGGCCGAGCCGGCGAGCACGGCGTGGATGTCGTCGCCGTCGGCGATCGCGTCGGAGAGCCGCTTGAGCACCACCATCCCGGCGCCCTCGCCCCGGGAGTAGCCGTCCGCCGCCGCGTCGAAGGTCTTGCACCGGCCGTCCGGGGCGAGCGCGCCGGCCCGGCAGAGGAAGAGGGTGATGTCCGGGGCGAGCATCAGGTGCGCGCCGCCGGCCAGCGCCAGGTCGCACTCGCCGGCGCGCAGCGCCTGGGCGGCGAGGTGGACGGTGACCAGCGACGAGGAGCAGCCGGTGTCGACCGCCATCGACGGCCCGCGCAGCCCGAGCACGTACGACAGCCGTCCGGCCGCCACGCAGAAGAGGTTCCCGGTGCCGGTGTAGCCGTCGATCCGGGCCGGGTCGGCGATCTGGAGTCCCTTGTAGTCGTCGATGGACAGGCCGGCGAAGACGCCGCTGCGGGTGCCGCGCAGCCGGTCCGCCGGCATCCCGGCGTGCTCCAGCGCCTCCCAGGCCACCTCCAGCAGGAGCCGCTGCTGGGGGTCCATGCTCTCCGCCTCCACGGCGGAGATGCCGAAGAAGTCCGCGTCGAAGGTGTCCACGGTGGGCAGGAAGCCGCCGCGCCGGGCGTAGATGGTGCCCGGTTCCAGGGGGTCGTCGCCGTGCAGCGCGTCGACGTCCCAGCGGTCGCGGGGCACCGGACCGGTGGCGTCGACGCCGTCGCGCAGCAGCCGCCAGAACTCGTCCGGGCCGTCGGCGCCGGGCACCCGGCAGGCCATGCCGACCACGGCGATCGGCTCGTCCGCGGCCAGGGCCCGGCCCGGACCGGTCGGGGTCGCCGCGGGACCGGTCGCCGACCGGTCCGCGTCGCCGCCGCCGAGCCGGGCGGTCAGGTGGGCGACGAGGTCGGCGACGCTCGGGTGGTCGAACGCCACCGTCGGCCCCACCGCGACGTGCGGGCGCAGGTCGGCGGCGAGGCGCTCGGCGAGGCGGACGGCGGTCAGCGAGTCGAAGCCGAGGGCGAACAGGCCCGCGTCGGCGGGGATCTCGGCGCGGTCGCGGCCCAGCACCTCCGCCGCGCGGTCCACGACGTACTCGCGCACCCGGTGGCCGAGCCCGGCCGGGCTGCCGGCGCGCAGCCGGTCCACGACGGACGACCCGACCGAGACCCGCTCCGGCTCGCCGGCCGGGCCGGCCGTGGCCCGGGACACCGCCGGCAGCGCGTCCCAGCTGACGGGCAGGCCGGCGAGGTAGAGGTCGGCGGCAAGCGCGTGGACCGCCTCGGCGGCGTCCCGGTCGGGGCGCAGCGAGCCCAGCACGGTGGTGCCGACCCGCCCGCCCAGGCACTGCAGCAGCGCGGTGCGCAGCACCGGGGTGGGGCTCACCTCCAGGTGGACGGCGGCGCCGGCGCGGGCCACCGCGTCGAGGAAGCGCACCGGGCGGCGGGACAGCATCCCCCAGTGCTCCGCGCCCAGCCGGTCGCCGCCGACCAGGTCGCCGTGGACGGTGGAGACCATGTCGGTGGTGGTGGGCCCGTTGCGCAGCAGCGGCCGCAGGTCCGCCACCAGTTCCCCGGTGAACGGCTCCATCTGGGGGCTGTGGAAGGCGTAGTTGATGCCGAGGTCGCGGTGGAACACCCGGTCCGCGGCCAGCCGCGCCACGGCGGCGTCCAGGGCGGACCGTTCCCCGGACAGCACCACGCTCGCCGGGCCGTTGACCGCCGCCAGGGACAGCCCCGGAGGCAGGTCGGCGAGCAGCCGGGTGGCCTGCTCCGCGGAGAGGCCGACGGCGAGCATCCCGCCGCCGCCGGTGGCGCGCTGCAACATCCGGCCCTGGTGGTACGCGACCGCCATCGCGTCCTCGACGCTGAGGGCCCCGGCCGCGTGGGCGGCGGTGATCTCGCCGAGGCTGTGCCCGATCACCACGTCGGGTCGCACCCCGAGGCTGTCCAGCAGGGCGAGCAGGCCGATCTCCACCGCGACGATCGCCGGCTGGGCGACGGCCGTCTCGGCCAGCCGGCTCGCCGCCGCCGGCCGGCGGATCTCCTCGACGACCGACCAGCCGCCCAGCGCGCGGACGGCGGCGTCGCACCGGTCCAGGGCGTCCGCGTACGGGGCGCACCCGGAGAGCCCGTCGCCCATGCCGGGCCACTGGGTGCCCTCCCCGGAGAAGACCATCGCCAGGCGCGGGGCGCCGACGCCGGTGGCCGTGCGTACCCCGTCGGTCGGCTCACCGGCGGCGGCCGAGCGCAGCGCCGCCACCAGCGACGCCCGGTCCCCGCCGGCGGCGACCAGCCGGTGCGCCGCGCCCGCCGGCGCGTCCCGCGCGGTCGGCTCCGCCCCGGCGGCCAGCCGGTCGGCGGCCTCGGCGGCCCGGCGGCGCAGCGCGTCGGCGTCGGCGGCGCCGATCGGCACCATCCAAGACATGGGTACCTCCGTCACCGTGGTTCCGCCGCCGCCGGGACGGGGAACGGCGTGTCCTTGATCTGGTGGCCGCCCAGCTCACCCTCCACCAGCAGCACCTTCCCGGCGGCGGGCCGCGCGGGCGGCCGGAGCGCCTCGGCGAGCGGCCGGTACGGGTCGGCGGTGACCGCCGCGAGCGTCGCCACGAGGTCGTCGAGCACCCGGGCGGCGGACTCGTCGGTCAGCAGCTCGCGGTGGTAGGACAGGATCAGCCCCAGCTCCACCCCCGGCATCACGTCGAGCCGGAACGGCTCCGCCAGCCGGCTGAAGAACGTCGGGACCCGCTCGGTGGAGCCGAACAGCGTCGGGTCGAGGTTCTGGAAGACCAGGTACGCGTCGAACATCGGCCGGTCCGCCGGCCAGCCGGCCCACGCCGCCACCTGCTCCGGCGCCACGTACTGGTGGTGGGCGGCGTCGGCGCCGACGGTCATCACGTGCGACAGCAGGTCCACGACGGGTCGGTCCGGCTCGGGCAGCCGCACCCGCATCGGCAGCACGTTCATCGTCGGGCCGGTCAGGTCCTCGACGCCGGGCAGGTCCGCCGGGCGGCCGTTGAAGAAGACCCCCAGGGTGGCCTCGGCGCGGCCGGCGTACCGGGCGAGCAGCGCCGCCCAGGCGGCCTGGACCAGCGTGTTCGGGGGCATCCGCAGCCGCTGCGCGGTGTCCCGCAGCGCCTCGGTCACGCGTGCGTCCACGTGCAGGTGCTGCCGGGCGTAGCCGCGCTGGGCGCCGGGGCGGTTGCCGGGCGCGGACGCGGCCAGCGGGGTGGGCGTCCAGCCGTCGGCGAACATGTCCCGCCAGAACGCTGGTGTGTCGGCGGGGACGCCGCGGCGGCGCAGCCAGGCGACGTAGCGGCTGAACGGCACGTCCGTGCCGGCCTGCGGGGTATCGCCGGCGAGCAGCCGGTGGTACTCGCCGATGACGTCGCTGAGGAAGACGCTCAGGCTCCAGCCCTCCATCCGCAGGTAGCTGAAGCTGAACACCGTCCGGTAGGCGTCCTCGCCGACCTTGGCCAGGAACAGCCGGATGCCGGCGGGGTCGTCGGGACCGCAGCCCACCGCCTGGTCCTCGCGGAGGAAGCGGGCCAGCGCCGCGTCCTGCTCGGCGGCGGTGAGCCCGGTCCAGTCCTCGTACCGGGAGGGCAGCTCGACGTCGCGCCGCACCACCTGGAGCGGCTCGTCCAGGTCGGTCCAGACGAACATGGTCCGGAGCAGGGCGTACCGGCGGGCCAGTCGCGCCCAGCACCGGCGCAGCAGGTCCACGTCGATGGGGCCGCGCAGGGTGTCGACGCGTTGCACCAGGAACTCGCCGGGCCGCGGGTCGGTGACCAGCCGACGCAGCATGTGCGCCTGGTACGGGGCCAGCGGGAAGACCTCCTCGACGTCGGGATCGGCCAGCAGCCGCTCCCGGCGGGCCCGGTCGCGCTCCGACAGGCCCCAGTCCCCCGGCGGCTCCGGGGCGTCCCCGGCGGGGCCGTCGGCGACGCCGCCCTCGGCGAGGCGGGCGTCGGCGACCGCCGCGAGCTCCGCCACCGTCGGGTGCGCGAACAGGTCCCGGGGCACCAGCGGCAGGCCGGCCCGGTTGGCCCGGGCCATCACCCGGATCCCCCGGATCGAGTCCCCGCCCAGCTCGAAGTAGTTGGCGGTGGCGCTCACCCGCTCCAGGCCGAGGACGGACGCCCAGATGTCGGCGACGAGCTGCTCGGTGCCGGCGGCCGGCGCGACGTGCTCGCCCCGGTCCCGGGCGGCCACCGGCGGCGGCGCCGGCAGGTCCGACCAGTCCACCTTGCCGTTGAGGCTCAGCGGGATGTCGGACACCGGGACGAACACCGCCGGCACCGCGTAGCGCGGGATGCGGTCCTTCAGGTGCGCCCGCCAACGTGGGCCGAGTTCGCCCATCAGTCGGGCCTGGCGGGGCCAGTTCGCGAGCGTGCCGCTGCGCACCGGCGGCGCCGGCGGCCACGACGGGCGCACGTCGGCGCGGTGGAACAGGGCGTCCATCCGGGTCGGGTCGACGGCCGACGGGGCGACGACGACGCGCACGCCCAGCTCGTCGGCGAGCCGGTACAGCTCGTCGGGGTCGACGCCGGCCGGTTCCCGGTCGACCCGGGCGCGCAGCTCGCCCACCGTCCGGCAGGCGCCGTCGCCGGCCCGCAGGGCGGCGACCTCGCGGAGGCGGCCGTTGGGTATCCCGGTCACGGCGACCGCCGGTTCCTCCCCGAGCCGGTCGCGCAGCCGGCCGGCCAGGTCGCCGTCCCAGCCCAGCGGGTCGGCGGCCGGCTCCGGCCCGGCCGGTGCGTCCGGCGCGGGGTCGGCGGCGACGTGGACCACCACGTCGTAGCGGAACCGGCTCAGCTCGTTGTCGTACCCGCCGGGCTTGAGCCGCACCTCGACGGCGGCGACGCCGGGCAGGGTGTCGCCGAGGGTGGTGAACAGCGCCGGGTCGAGCGCGAGTTCCTCCTCCTGCCAGGTACGGGCGGCGGCCCGGGCGAGCACCACCGCCGGGTCGGCACCCGGCTCCGCCCGGTGCAGTTCCACCGAGCGGTGGAAGTCGGCCAGCAGCGGCAGGCTGCGGACGTCGCCGACGACGATCCGGCCGCCCGGGGCGACCAGGCGGCGGGCCTGCGCCAGCACCTGCCGCAGGTAGTCGACGTCCGGGAAGTACTGCACGACCGAGTTCAGCAGCACGGTGTCGAAGGACCCGGTGGGCAGGTCCGCCAGCTCATGCGCGGCCCGCTCGTCGAGCGTCACGCCCGCCAGGCCGCGGGCCCGGACCTCGGAGCGGACCTGGTCGAGCGCGAACCGGGAGATGTCGGTGCCGCGGTAGGACACGGCGTGCGGCGCGATGCGCAGCAGGAGCAGCCCGAGCCCGCAGCCCACCTCCAGGACCCGGCCGGGCGGCGCCGCCAGGGCCAGGGAGACCGTCTCGTCGACCCACCGCCGCATCTCGTCCGCCGGGATGGGGTCGCCGGTGTAGCTGCTGTTCCAGCTGGAGTAGTTGCTCTCCGCCGCGTCGGGGCTCTCCGGCTCGGTGTACGCGTCGTCGAAGACCCGGGCCCACTGGCCCACGGTGCCGTCGACGTCGTCGGTCGCCGGGGCCTCGTCCGGGGTCGCCGGCGCGGTCGGTTCCGGGTGCGCCCCGGTGCGGGGCACCACGTACGCCACGAGCTGGCCCTCGCCGGTCTCCCCGCCGGCGTCGCGGCGCACGGTGACCACCGCGTCCCGCACGGTCGGGTGCTCCCGCAGGGCCGCCTCGATCTCGCCCAGCTCGAAGCGGATGCCCCCGAGCTTGACCTGGAGGTCCTCCCGGCCGAGGTAGGACAGGGTGCCGCCGGGCCGCCACCGGACGATGTCGCCGGTGCGGTACATCCGGGCGCCGGGGCGGCCGCTGAACGGGTCCGGCACGAACCGCTCGGCCGTCAGCGCGGGCCGGCCCTGGTAGCCCCGGGCCACCTGGATGCCGCCGATGCACAGCTCGCCCGGCACGCCGACGGGCACCGGCCGCCCGGCCGGGTCCAGCACGTAGATGCTGGTGTTGTCGACCGGCGCGCCGATCGACACGTCGGCGGTGGCGTCCTCGCCGGGCGGGCACCGGTGGGCGGTCACGTCCACGGCGGCCTCGGTCGGGCCGTACAGGTTGTCCAGCCGGGCGGGCAGCCGCTCCTGGAGGCGGCGGACCAGGTCGCGGGGCAGCGCCTCGCCGCTGCACACCACCCGGCGCAGCCCGGTGCAGGTGGCCGAGCGCGGCTCGTCGAGGAAGAGCCGGAGCATCGACGGTACGAAGTGGACCGTGGTGATCCGCTGGTCGTTGATCAGGTCGACCAGGTAGCCGGGGTCGCGGTGCCCGTCGGGGCGGGCCATGGTGACGGTCGCGCCGACCAGCAGCGGCCAGAAGAACTCCCACACCGAGACGTCGAAGCTGGCGGGCGTCTTCTGCAGCACCGGCTCGCCGGCGGTCAGCCCGAAGCGGCGCTGCATCCAGCGCAGCCGGTTCACCACGGCGCGGTGGCTGTTCATCACCCCCTTCGGCATCCCGGTGGAGCCGGAGGTGTAGATGACGTACGTCAGGTCGTCCTCGGTGACCCCGCTGGCCGGGGCCTGCTCGGACTCGTCGGCGCAGTCGTCGCGGTGCAGGTCGATCGCCGGCGGCGCGTCGGCCGGGAGCACGTCCCGCCCGCCGTCGCCGGTCAGCACGATCTCGGCGCCGCAGTCGGCGAGCAGGTACGCCAGCCGCGCGGGCGGGTGGTCCGGGTCCAGCGGCACGTAGCAGCCGCCGGCCTTGAGCACGCCCAGCAGCGCCACCAGCAGTTCGGGCGAGCGGTCGAGGCAGACCGCGACCCGGCTGTCGGGGCGTACGCCGTGCCGCCGCAGCCGGTTGGCCAGGCGGTTGCTGCGGCGGTCCAGCTCGGCGTAGGTGAGCGAGCGGTCGTCGAGCCGGACGGCGACGTGCTCCGGGGTCCGCCGGACCTGCTCGGCGATCAGCTCGTGCAGGACGCGCGGCGCGGGCTCCGGGGCGGCGGTGTCGTTCCACGCCCGCAGGACGCGGTCGCGCTCCTCGGCGTCGATCAGCTCCAGCCGGGACAGCGGGGCGTCGGGGTCGGCGCAGACCTGGTCGAGCAGGCGCAACAGGCTGGCCAGGATCCGCTCGACGGTGTCCCGGTCGAACAGGTCGGTGGCGTACTCCAACCCGCCGGGCAGCGTGTCCCCGGCGTCCGCCAGGGAGAGCCACAGGTCGAACTTCGCCGACCCGGTGTCCCCCTCGACCAGCCCGACGAGCTGGGTGTCGGCGGTCAGGTCGACCCGCGGCGGCGGGGTGTTGTTCAGCGCGAGCATCACCTGGAACACCGGGTTGTGGCTGGTGCTCCGCTCGGGTTGCAGCTCGTCGACGAGCTTCTCGAACGGCAGGTCCTGGTGGGCGAAGTCGGCCGACACGTCGGCGCCGACCCGGCTCAGCAGCTGCCGGAACGTCGGATCGCCGGTCACGGTGGTGCGCAGCGCCAGGGTGTTGGCGAAGAAGCCGAACAGATCCTCCAGCTCCGGTCGGTTGCGGTTGGCCACCGGTGTGCCGACGACCACGTCGGGCTGCCCCGACCAGCGGGAGAGCACCACCGTGAAGGCGGCGAGCAGGACCATGAACAGGGTGCTGTCGGTGCCGGCGCAGAGGGCGCGCAGCCGCCCGGTGAGCTGCTCGTCGACGGTGAACCGGAGGGTGTCGCCGCGGAAGCTCTGCACGGTGGGCCGGGGCCGGTCGGTGGGCAGTTCCAGCAGCGCGGGGATGCCGTCGAGGCGTTCCCGCCAGTAGCGCACCTGCCGGGCCAGCTCGGGCCCGGACATCTGGGCCCGCTGCCACACCGCGTAGTCGGCGTACTGGAGCTTCAGCTCGGGCAGCCTCGGCGTGCCGCCGGTGACCAGCGCGGAGTAGCACTCGGCCAGTTCCCGGGAGAACACCCGGCCCGACCAGCCGTCGGCGATGAGGTGGCTCCAGTTGACCAGGAAGACGTGCCGCTCCGGGGCGAGCCGGAACAGTCCGAACCGGACCAGCGGCCCCACCGCCAGCACGAAGGTCCGCCGGGCCTCCTCCTGGAGGGCCCGCCGCACCCGCTCGTCGCCTTCCGCCTCGCTGAGGTCGCTCAGGTCGGTCACCGGCAGGTCGACCGCCGCCGGCGGCGACACCACCTGCACCGGCTCGCCGTCGGCCTCCCGGATGGTGGTGCGCAGCGCCTCGTGCCGGTCGACGATGCGCTGCACGCTGTCCCGCAGCGCCGCCACGTCCAGCGGCCCGCGCAGCTCGACGGCCATCGGCGTGTTGTACGCCGGGCTGTCCGGCACCATCCGTTCGAGGAACCAGAGCCGCTGCTGGGAGAAGGAGAGCGGGGCCGGGCCGTCGTGGCCCCGGCGGGGGATCTCGTCGCGGTTGCCGCGCCGCCCCTTCGACCAGGCCGCCAGCAGCGCCTGCTTGGCCGGGGACAGCGCCGGGGCGGGGCGGGACCCGCGCTGCTCGTCGACGGTCATCGCGCGGCCCCGTCCGGCTCGCCGTCGTGCGCTCCGGGTGCGGGGGCGCCGTCCGCTCCCGTCGCGGGGGCGCCGTCCTGCAGGGCGCGGATGATGGTGGCCTGGGCGGCGATGGTGTGCGCCTTGAACAGCTCCTCCAGCGGCAGGTCCACCGCGAAGCGTTCCCGCAGCCGCGTGACCAGGCGGGTGGTCAGCAGGGAACTGCCGCCGAGGGCGAAGAAGTTGTCGTGCACGCCGACGGTCTCGAAGCCGAGCAGCTCGCGCCAGGCGGCGGCGATGGACTCCTCCAGGTCGTCGCGGGGCGCCACGTACTCGGTGGTCAGGTGGGGGCGCTGGTGCAGGGTGCTGCCGAGGTCCACGTCGAGGCTGGTCGGGCCGGCGTCGACCGGCTCCGGCGCCCGGCGCAGCGCCACCGAGTCGTCCTGCACGGGCACGGGGCCGTCCTCGGGTACGTCGATCCAGTACCGGCGACGCTCGAACGGGTAGGTCGGCAGGGACACCCGCCGGCAGGGCTGGCCGGCCGCGAAGGCCTCCCAGTCGACGTCCACGCCGGACTCCCAGAGCCGGGCCAGGGTGGCCAGCAGGAACGCCTGGTCCGGCTGGGAGTCACGGGGGTGGCGGACGGACGGCAGGACCGGCGGGGCGCCGTCGCCGTTCGCCCCCACCAGCGCGCCGAGCACCGTGCCGGGACCGACCTCGACCAGCATCCGGTCGGCGGAGCCGGCGAGCAGGGTCTGCACCCCGTCGGCGAAGCGGACGGTGCCGCGCAGGTGGCGCACCCAGTAGCCGGGGTCGGTCGCCTCGGCCGGGGTGATCCAGGTGCCGGTGACGTTGGAGACGTAGGACTGGGTCGGCTCGCGCAGGGTGAGGCCGGCGACGTGGGCGCGGAACTCGTCGAGCACCGGCTCCATGGCCACCGAGTGGCCGAGGGTCTGCACGTGCAGCCGGCGGAAGTCCACCCCGTCGGCGGCGAGCCGGTCGGCCAGTTCCTGCACCGGCTCGACCAGGCCGGAGACGGTGCACTGGCCGGGGGCGTTCACCGCGGCGATGGAGAGTTCCGGTCCCAGCCGGGCGGCGAGTTCGTCCTCCGGCAGCGACACGGCGAGCATGGCGCCGCCGGGCAGCCGGTCGATGAGCTGGCCGCGCAGGGCCACGGTGTCGATCGCCTCGGCGAGGTCGAAGACGCCGGCCAGGCAGGCGGCCACGTACTCGCCGCTGCTGTGCCCGAGCATGGCGTCCGGGTGCACGCCCCAGGACTGCCACAGCCTGGCCAGCGCGTACTCCACGGCGAACAGGGCGGTGGTGACCCCGGCGGACGTGCCGAGGAACTCCTGCACGGCCCGGTCGCCGTCGGGGGCGCGGACCACGTCGCGCAGGTCGAAGCCGAGCCGGGGGGCGGCCAGGTCGGCGCAGCGGTCGAGGTGCTCGGCGAAGACCGGCTCGGTGGCGTAGAGCTGCCGGCCCATGCCGACGTACTGGCTGCCGCCGCCGGGGAAGAGGAAGGCGACCTTGCGGCCGGGCCGGAAGTCGACGGCGGCGGTCGGCGGCGTGGTCAGCGCGGCAGCGGCCTGGGTGGCGTCGCGGCACACCACCGCCCGCCGACGCTCGAAATGCCGACGCCCCACCTGCAACGTGAACGCCACATCCGCCAACCCCACCCGACCATCAGCCAACACCTGACCAACCCGACGACCCACCTCCACCAACGCCGACGGCGTCCGCCCCGACACCACCACCACCTGCCAACCCC
>NZ_JBPQTP010000089.1:0-27716 GCF_051386395.1 Micromonospora sp. URMC 106 | reverse complement strand
CCCCGGCACCGGTGACCCCGGCCGCGGTCGCCGGTCCCCCGGCCTCCGCGCCGCCCGCGCGGCCCGCCACGACGCCGAGCCGGATCGACGGTCCCACCAACCGACCGGTCTCCGCGCCGCCGCCCCCGCCGCCCGGCATCACCCCGATCGCCCCGGCGCAGCGCGGCACCGTCCCCCCGGCCGAGGCCGGGGAGCCGTTCCGGCCGACGTTGACCACCGCGGCGATCCAGAGCGCCCGCGCCGAGCGGCAGCGGACCGTGATCCCGCCCCGACCCAAGACCAACGGCGAGCCCCCGGCGCCCACGGGCGGCTTCAGCGCCACCGACCTGAGCGTGCCCGTGCCCACCCCGCGGCCCGACCAGGAGTCGGCTCCCCCCGGTTCACGGGCCAACTGGCCGCTGGTCAACAACCCGGAGGACCCGTCCGACAGCTCGGCCAAGAGCCCGGCCGGCGGTTCCTACGGCGGGCGCGGCGTCGACGCGCCGACCGACCCGGGCGCCGAGCGCCGGGTCACCCCGCCCTGGCTGGCCGACGACCTGCCCCAGGAACCCCCGATGCTGCGCCTCGTCGAGCCGCCGCCCCTGGCCGACCGCGCGCTGCGCGGCGGGCCGGGCGAGGCCGCCGAGCCGGAGACGCCGCCGCTGCGGCTCGTCGACCGCGAGGAGCCCGGACGCACCGGCCGACCGGCCCCCCGCGCCGAACGCCCGGTGGCCGAGCACCGCCCGGCGCCCCCCGTGGAGCGGCGGCCCCCGCCGGTCTCCGACGAGGGCGACGGCGACCTGCTGATCTTCGCCCAGGCCAAGTCCGCCTGGTTCGTCGGGCACGCCGAGGAGTCCGACCTGGACTGGTCGACCACGGCCGACACCGGCTGGCAGGCGGCCGAGCAGGCCGCCCGCCCGGCGGTCGGCGCCGAGACCCCGGCCGGGCTGCCCAAGCGGGTCCCGCAGGCCAACCTCGTCCCCGGGTCACCCCTGCGGGACGAGCGTCCACTGCGGATCGTCCGGGACGCGGCGAGCCTGGCCGAGAACACCACCGGCTACTTCCGCGGCTGGCGTCGCGGGCAGGAGATCGGCGGGTTCGCGGTCGGCGGGCGACCGGGCCGGGAGGCCGCGGGCGGCTGGGACTTCAGCCGCGACACCGGCGACCGCGACGACGACCGGGAATACGAGTACCGCTCCGCCGGCTACCGCTCCTGACCGCCGGAAAACCGCCGTCCACCTGCGTGTTCCTGCCCACACCCCGATGATTTGACGCCGGGCTGCGGCGGCCGGGAGCATACCGGCGGGACAGCCGGCGGCAGGGGTCGCCGGGGGGAAGGCGACTCGTGGCGACATCGGCAACCGGCCCCGCTGTGCTCACCCGTCGCGGCCTGCTGGCCGCGACGGCGGGCACTCTGCTGCTCAGCGCCTGCGGGCGCGGCGAGGCGGGCGAGGGGGATCCGGTCAGGACGGTCGCGCCGGGCGGTCAGGAACTGCTGATCGGGGTCAGCCTGGAGCTGACCGGTCCCGGCGCGGCGCTCGGCGTGCTCCAGCAGCGGGCACTGGAGATCACCGTCGAAGCGCTCAACGAGAAGGGCGTGCCGGTCGGCAACCTGCGCCGCACCGTACGGCTGGAGGTGCGCGACAACGTCGGCGACCCACGGCTGGCGGCCCGGCAGGCGACCGAGCTGGCGCGCAAGGCCGGCGTACACGCCCTGCTGGGCGGGACCATGGCCGAGACCTCCGTCGCCCTGGCCACCGTGGCGCAGCGGGAGCGGGTGCCGTTCCTGTCGCTCGGCTTCGGCGACGGGATCGTGCTGCCGCTGGCCCAGCGCACGTACGTCTTCAAGCTGACCCCGGACGCCGGCGACATGGCCCGGCGGCTGGCCCGGCTGATCGCCTCGCAGCGGCTGCGCCGGGTGGCGGTGCTGGCCGCGCACGGGCTGCACGGCGACTCCGGCGTACGGGCCATGACGGGGGCCCTGCGGACGGCCGGGGCGGAGTTGGCGGCCAGCACCCGGCTGCCCCGCACCGGCGAGGACTTCCGCGGGGCGGCCAGGTCGACGGCAGCCGCCCGCCCGGACGGCGTGGTGGTCTGGGCGACCGCCCCGGACTCCGCCGCCGCCGTCGGGGCGCTGCGCCGGGCCGGATACGACGGGCCGGTGTTCCTCGACGCCGGCGCGGTGGCCGAGGAGACCCTCCAGGGTGGAAACGGGGCCCTGATGGAGGGCGCGTACGCCGTCCACCCGGTCTCGCTGGGCGGGGCGATGCTCGCCAACACCACCATGTCGGCGCTGCTCCGCAAGGACTTCGTCTACCGCTACGTGCAGCTGCACGGCGGGTTCAGCGGCTTCGCCCCGTACGCGTCCGACGCGGTGCAACTGATCGCCGACGCGGCGCGGCTCTCCACCAGCGTCGACCGTGGACGGTTGCGGGCGTTCCTGCAGAACCAGGTCACCGAGGGGATGGTGGGGATGTACTCCTTCACCCCCATCCGGCACGGCGGCATGGACCAGGGGTCGCTGGGCCTCTACACCGTCAGCTCGGGCGCCTGGACGCGGGTGTCCTGACCGCGGCGCCCGGACCGGGCGCGGGCAGCGACGAGCGCCCGGTGTCGGCCTGGGCCGATACCGGGCGCTCGTGCGTGGATCAGGCCGGGGCGACGGCGCGCGAACGGCGCATGGTGAGCACGTACTCGACCAGCGAGATCAGCACGTGCTTCGTCGACTCCCGGTTGCGGGCGTCACAGGCCACCACCGGCACGTCGCTGGAGATCGCGAGCGCGTCCCGGACGTCCTGCGGGTCGTGGTACTGCATCCCGTCGAAGCAGTTGATGGCCACCAGGTACGGCAGCCGCCGGTGCTCGAAGAAGTCGATCGCCGCGAAGCAGTCGGCCAACCGGCGGGTGTCCACCAGCACGACCGCGCCGATCGCGCCGCGCACCAGTTCGTCCCACATGAACCAGAACCGGGTCTGACCCGGCGTACCGAACAGGTACAGGATCAGGTCGCGGTCGATCGAGATGCGGCCGAAGTCCATCGCCACCGTGGTCGTCGTCTTGCCCGGCACCTGCCGGGTGTCGTCGACGCCCACGCCGGCGGAGGTCATGATGGCCTCGGTCGTCAGCGGCGTGATCTCCGAGACCGAGCCGACCAGCGTCGTCTTGCCGACGCCGAATCCACCAGCGATAACGATCTTCGCCGACGTCACGCGCCCGCTCGGGGTCGGCGGCCGGTGCGACATGTCAGAGCCTGCGAAGTCCACTCAGCACCCTCTCCAGCAGTTCAGTGCCCACCGCGTCGTCCGAGTCGTCCAAGATGGTCGGCTCGTGGACCGCGACCAGGCCGTCCGTCGCCATGTCGGCGATGAGCACCCGGGCCACACCGAGCGGGAGCTGCATCCGCGCCGCGATCTCGGCGAGCGACTGCACACGTCCGTCACACAGCGCGGCGATGTACTGGTGCTCGCGGCCCTGGCCGCCGTTGCCATTGGCAGCGGCCCGGCCGCGCACCGTCGTCTCGACGAGCGCCTCCAGCGCGATGTCGAGACGGGGGCGGGTACGACCACGGGTCACGGCGTATGGACGGACCAACGCTCCGGTCGGTTCGTCACGATCGACCATGTCGCCGCTCACCTCCTTCGTACCCGGCACCGGCTCCCGAGGGAACCCGTCGTCGTTGTCGTTGTCGCCCCGCCGACCTCACCGGTCAGCAGGTCGTCAGCCCAGCATGCCCGCTGCCGCACGCGGCTGCGGGGTCAGCGCGTCGCCCACCCGGTCGACCAGTAGGGCCATCTCGTAGCCGACCTGCCCGACGTCACAGCTGCGGGCGGCGAGCACCGCGAACGACGAGCCGTCCGAGATGGACATCAGGAACAGGAAGCCATTGTCCATCTCCACCACTGTCTGCAGCACCGCGCCTCCCTCGAAGCAGCGGGCCGCACCCTGGGTGAGGCTGACCAGGCCGGACGCGATCGCGGCCAGCTGGTCGGCCCGGTCACGCGGGAGGTCCCGTGACGACGCGAGGAGCAGGCCGTCCGCGGAGACGGCGACCGCGTGCGCGACACCGGGTACCCGGTCGGCGAAGTTGGCCAGCAGCCAACCGAGATCCTGCGTAGTTGTCATCGTTCTTGCTCCTTCTGCCCGCTCCCGGCCACCGGGCCTGAGCCAGACTGCGAGGATTGCTGCCCTCCCGGAGTCGCCTCCGGGTTGGTCGGGTTGTCCGACGGATGCGTGCGCCCCCGCTGCACGCCCCGGTGGTACGCCGAGAGCAGGCCCCGGACGCCCTCCGGCGTACGCCGCTGCACCGACGTGGTGGGCTTCTCCACCGCGCCCGGCACCAGCTGCGCCATCGGGGTGCGCTTGGGCAGCCCCGTCGAGGTGGTCGCCGCCACCGGGACCTCGCTCGCCGCCGAAGCCGCGCGCCACCCGTCGTCGGCGGCGGTCTGCCAGCCGCTGCCCTGCTGCTGCTGAGGCCGGCGGTGACCGAAACTGTCGGCGACACCGGGGCGGGCACCCCCGTTGACCGTCGATCCGTTCTCGCGCGGCGCTCCTCCGGCCGTCGGCTTCTCTGCCATCGGTGCGTTACCTGTCCCGGGTGGTGTCTGCTGCACGGCGCGACCGCTGGCGTCGACCCGGGCGAACTGCTGGGTCGCGGCGCCGTTGGCCGCCGTCTTCGCGGCGGGCGCTGCCGCCTCCTCCGGGCCCGGCCGACGGGTACGGAACCAGGCCGACTCGAGCTCCCGGAAGATCGGCAGCTCCATCGTCTCGTCCGCGTACCGCTGGCGGTTCTGGGCCTGCTGCGGGGTGTTCGGCCGCGCCGGCGGGGCGGCCGGCGCCGGGGCGGCGGCCGGCGCGGGAGCCTGGGCGGTCGGGGTCTCCGCGCCGGGGCGCGGCACCCGCGGCAGTTCGGTGGTCATGTCCAGCGCGGCGGCGAGGCGCTCGGGCACCGGCGGGGTCACCGGGTCGCGCTCCGCGCCGGCGACCGGCGGCCAGGCCGGCGGCGCCGGCGTGCTCGGGCCGGACGTGCCGGGGACCGGACGCTGCGGCAGCGCACCAGCCGGCGGCGCCGAGACCGGCGGGCCGGAGAACGGCGCGGCCGAGACCGGGTGACCGGAGACGGGCGACGCAGAGACCGGCATGCCGGAGACCGGCGGGCCGGACACCGGGGGCGCGGAGTACGGGACGGGCGGGGTCGAGACCGGCGGGCCCGCGTAGGGCACCGGCGGCGCGGAGACCGGCGGGGCCGAGTACGGCCGGGCCTCCGGGCTGCTGGGCACCTGCCGCGGAACGGCGGGCTGCTGGCCGGTCGTGTCCGGGTCGTCGCCGGAGCGCCGCTGCGGCAGCGGATCGATCGGCTGGCCGTTGGACGTGCGCGGCCGGAAGGACTCGCCGTTGGTGGTCCCGGTGGCGCCGGTCAGGTCGGACCAGGCCGGCATGGAGCGCGTCGGACCCGTCGAGGCCGGCGTGCCGGCGCCGTTGCGCGGCGCCGGGTCGAACGGCCGGCCGCCCAGGGTGACCTGGTTGCCGGACTCGCCGGGGCGCTGGGTCGGCATCGGGTTGGCGGGGCGGCTACCGAGCGCCGGCAGCGCGCCGAAGGCCGGGGCGGGCCCGGAGGACGGCCCGCCGAACGCGGGGCCGGAGGAAGCCCCGCCGAACGCCGAGGACGGCCCGCCGAACGCCGGCGCCGGGCCGGACGACTGGGCGCCCGGAGCGGGCAGCGCGGGCGAGGACTGCACACGGCCGGAGAGCGCCCGGGGCACGAGCACCGACGTGGGCATGACCACCTCGGCGACGGTCCCCCGGTCGGTGCCGGGCCGCAGCTCGACCTTGACGCCGTGCCGGGAGGCCAGCCGGGCGACCACGACCAGGCCCATCATCCGCGAGACGGCGACGTCCACCTGCGGCGGCGTGGCGAGCCGCTCGTTGAGGTCGTGGAGCTGCTCGGGGCTGATGCCGATGCCCCGGTCCTCCACGTACAGCGACGCGCGGTCGCCGACCCGGCGGGCCTCGACCATGACGTGCGAGTCGGGCGGCGAGAACGCGGTGGCGTTGTCGAACAGCTCGGCGACCAGGTGTACCAGGTCGTTGACGGCGTGCGCGGCGACCTCGATGTCCCGGTCGATCACCCCGAACTCGATCCGGGTGTAGTGCTCGACCTCGGACTGGGCTGCCCGGAGCACGTCGATCAGGGCGGCGGGCTCCCGCTGCACACGGGTGGAGTCGGCGCCGGCGAGCACCAGGAGGTTCTCGTCGTTACGGCGCATCCGGGTGGCCAGGTGGTCGAGCTGGAACAGCTCGGCCAGCCGGTCCGGGTCCTCCTCGCCGCGCTCCAGCCGGTCCAGGTGACCGATCAGGCGGTCGACCAGGATCTGCGACCGGCGGGCCAGGTTGACGAACATCGTCGCGACGGACGCGCGCAGCGCGGCCTGCTCGGCGGCGGTGCGGACCGCCTCCAGGTGGACCGCGTTGAACGCCTCGGTCACCTGGCCGAACTCGTCCTTGCTCCGCACCGGCAGCGGCTCGGCGATCTGGTTGGCGAGCTGCACCGGGGAGAGCTGGCCGGTGACCTGGGGGTCGCGCAGTCGGGCCACGGCCTGGGGCAGGCCGTACTGGGCGATGGAGAGGGCGCCCTGCCGCAGGTCGCGCAGCGAGCGGGCCATCGAGCGGGCGACCAGGTAGGCGAAGAGGATCGCCAGCAGCAGCATGCTGAGCAGCAGGCCGGTCTCCAGGAACACCTGGCGCTGCACGTCGGAGCGCAGGTCGTCGGCGACCGCGACGACGTCGCTGTCGATCTTCGACTCGACCGTGCGGATGAGCTTGGCGTTGGCCACCATGGCCGCGTCCCACTCGTCCGCGTTGAACGGCGCGCCGGTCAGGCTGTCGGCGGTGGTGATGCCGTTGAGCCAGCTGTTGTAGGTGTTCGCCTCGCGCAGGTCGGGGCCGGCGACCACCTGCGCGTAGTACTCCTGCTCGGGCTGGCTGGCCACCACGCGGAAGCTCTGCAGCCACTGGCTGGAGCCGGTGCTGGCGGCGATGTACTCGTTGCGCAGGTTCGGGGTGAGGCGCTGCTGGATGAACGCGCGGTGCACGACGTCCCGGCGGCGGGACAGGAACTCCTTGTTCCGGGCGGTGGCGGTCGCGGCGCGCATCTGGTCGCTCAGCTCGTTGTCGCCGGCGAGCTGGGTGGCGGAGTCGCGGACGCTGAGCAGGTTGTCGATGAGGCCGTCGTACGCCTGCATCGCCGGGACGAGCCCGAGCTTGCCGTTGAAGACCTGGCTGCGGGTGCCGGGGAGGTCGGTCAGGGTCTGGTCGATCTCGCGCAGCAGGCTCTCGAAGTTGGCCGGGAGGTCCTCGACCTCGCCGCGCTGCTGGGAGTACGGCCCCTTGGCCTTGTCGACCCGGCCGTTGGCCTGCTCGTACGCCTGCTTGAAACGGGCCGCGTCCTGGCCCTTCGGCACGCCCAGCAGGCGCAGCGCGTTGGTCCGCTCGTCCTGGAGCGTGTCGACCAGGTCACCCGAGTAGCCGACGAGGTTGGCCAGGTCACCGGCCCGGTTGGCATTGTTGAGCGTCTCCAGGTGGTCCACCAGGCCGCTGGTGCCCACGACGACCGTGGCGATGGTCGGCACGATCATGATGAGACCGAGCTTGGACCAGATCGGCATGTCGCGGAGCCGGCCGGCCGGCCGGCGCAGACGCGACAGGAAGGAGCCCGCCGTCTTTGGCCGTTTGCTCACGTCACCGCCTTCGACATTCCAGCGCCCGCGTTGCCCCTGGACAACGCCCAGCGGCCGACCCGGCGGGTCGGACCATCCGAGATTCCATCACGCCACCCCTAAAAGAGAAAGCCCAGGTTGGCCGTCACGTGGGGTGTGATGAGATGTTGATGCAATTTGATCGCAGTCCGTCTGGCCGGAGTCACTGAAGGTAATGAATCACCCCCACCGCGTTGTCCTCCTCGCCGGCCCCTCCGGCTCGGGAAAGTCGTACATAGCGCAACGAACCGGCCTTCCGGTGCTGTGTCTGGACGACTTCTACAAGGACGGCGACGACCCTACGTTGCCGCGCCGGAACGGCCTGGTGGACTGGGAGTCGCCCCGGTCCTGGGACGCCGAGGCGGCCGTGGAGACGATTGCCCGACTGGCCAGGGATGGCAAGGCCGATGTGCCGGTTTATGCGATCGGTGAGGACCGCCGGGTGACCACCCGGCCATTCGACGTCGCCGGTTCGCCACTTTTCGTGGCCGAAGGGATTTTCGCCGCCGAGATCGTCGAGGAGTGCCGCCGCCGCGGGGTGCTCGCCGGCGCGTACGCCCTGCGCCGCCCGCGCGGCGCGACCTTCGTCCGCCGGCTGGCCCGCGACCTCTCGGAGCAGCGCAAGGCGCCCCGGGTGCTGGTCCGCCGGGGGCTGACGCTGCTGCGCGCCGAGCCGGCCGTGCTGCGTCGGCAGACCGGCCTCGGCGCCGAGGCCGCCCGGGCGGGTGAGGTGCTGCGCCGGGTGGCCGGCCTGCTCGCCGGCCACCCGCACCGTCCCTGACCGCGGCGGCCCGCCGGCGCTCAGCCCAGCAGCTTGGCGTACGCCGGCTTGATCACCTCGTCGATGATCTTCAGGCGCTCGTCGAACGGGATGAAGGCGCTCTTCATCGCGTTGATCGTGAACCACTGGAGTTCCTTCCAGCCGTAGCCGAAGGCGTCCACCAGCAGGGCCATCTCCCGCGACATCGAGGTGCCGCTCATCAGCCGGTTGTCGGTGTTGACCGTGACCCGGAACCGCAGGTCCCGCAGCAGCCCGATCGGGTGGTCGGCGATCGAGGCGGCGGCGCCGGTCTGCACGTTCGACGACGGGCAGAGCTCCAGCGGGATGCGCTTGTCCCGCACGTACGCGGCCAGCCGGCCGAGCACCGGCTCCGGGCCGGGCGTGATGTCGTCCACGATCCGCACCCCGTGGCCGAGCCGGTCGGCCCCGCACCACTGGATCGCCTGCCAGATCGAGGGCAGGCCGAACGCCTCGCCGGCGTGGATGGTGAAGTGGAAGTTCTCCCGCTGGAGGTATTCGAAGGCGTCCAGGTGTCGGGTGGGCGGGAAGCCCGCCTCGGCGCCGGCGATGTCGAAGCCGACCACCCCGGAGTCCCGGTGCCGTACGGCCAGCTCGGCGATCTCCTGCGACCGGGCGGCGTGCCGCATCGCGGTGAGCAGGGTGCCGACCCGGATCGGGGTGCCCGCCTCGGCGGCCAGCGCGCTGCCCTCCACGAAGCCGGCCAGCACCGCCTCGACCACCTCGTCCAGGGTCAGGTCCCGCTCCAGGTGCTGCTCGGGGGCGAACCGCACCTCGGCGTAGACCACCCCGTCGGCGGCCAGGTCCTGGGCGCACTCGCGGGCCACCCGGCGCAGCGCCGACGCGGTCTGCATCACGGCGACGGTGTGCGCGAACGTCTCCAGGTAGCGCTCCAGCGAACCGGAGTTGGCCGCCTCGACGAACCACCGGCCGAGCGCCTCGGCGTCGGTGGTGGGCAGCTCGTGGCCCGCCTCGGCGGCCAGCTCGACGATCGTCGCCGGCCGCAGGCCGCCGTCGAGGTGATCGTGCAGCAGCGCCTTCGGGACCTTGACGATGTCCTCGTAACGGATAGTCGCGACCATGCCCAGACCCTAGTCGGCTCCGATCCGCCCGCCGACGCGACCGGCGGAGACCGGCGGCACGCGCCCCCGGCGCCGGCCCGACCGGCCGGCGCCGCGCCGGTCAGGGACGCCAGCCGTACACCCGGTCGACGGCGAGCCGGAGCACCAGCCGCCCGTCGGCGACCATCGCCGCCCGGTAGTCGGCCCAGTCGGGGTGCTCGCCGCGGATCCGCCGGTAGACCTCGATGAGTTCCTCGACGGTGGCGTCGTCGGGGGCCGCCGCCGGCGGCGTGAGGGTGGCCGTCCCCTCCGCCACGGCGTACGCCCCGCCGTCGGCGGTGGTGACGTGCAAGCTGACCCGGGGGTCGCGGCGCAGGTTGCGCACCTTGGCCCGGCCGGCGGCCGTGGAGCACCGGATGAGGCCGGGCTCGGCCAGGTAGTCGACGTTGGAGAGCTGGGGTCGGCCGTCCCGGCGCAGCGTGACCAGGACGCCCCGGCCGCGCTCGCCGAACAGCTCCCACAGCCGCGCGGTCACGCCGGCACCCGCAGCGGGGCGAGGGCGGCGGCCAGCCGGGCGACCTCGTCGAGCATCACCGTGGCGGCGGCGTCGCGCGCCGGGTCCGGCACCAGCTCCCCGGTGTCGTCGAGTGCCTGTCGCAGGAACACGGTCACCGCCTCGTTGGCCGGCATCATCTTGAGGGTGGTCACCACCTGCTTGATCATCTGGACCGCGCGCAGGCCGCCGGAGCTCATGCCGTAGCTGACGAAGCCGACCGGCTTGTACTGCCACTCGGTGTAGAGGTAGTCGATCGCGTTCTTCAACGGTGCGCTGAAGCCGTAGTTGTACTCCGGCATCACGAAGACGAAGGCGTCCCCGGCGGCGACGGTGGCGCTCCAGTCCCGGGTGTGTCGGTGCAGGTAACGCCCCTCGGACGGGTGGTGCGGCTCGTCGTGGAAGGGCAGGGCCACCTCGGCGAGGTCGACGAGGCGTACGTCGTCGAAGGCGTCGTGCGCGGTGGCGACGGCGGTGAACCAGTCGCCGATCCGGCGGCCCACGCGGCCCGGTCGGGTGCTGGCGACGATGACGTTCAGACGAGGCATGGCGGTGTCGCTCCTGTGGTGGCGGGCCGGCTCTGGGTCGGCACGGTGAACTTCGGGATGAGGTGCTGCGCCAGCGGCCCGATGGCGACGGCGAAGAGGAGGGTGCCGGGACCGACGGTGCCGCCGAGCGCCCAGCCCAGCGCGAGCACGCCGAGCTCGATGGCCGTGCGTACCCGCCCGATCGGCAGGCCGCGGGCGGCCAGTCCGGTCATCAGACCGTCGCGCGGCCCGGGCCCGAGTCGTGCCCCGAGGTAGAGGGCCGTGGCGAGCCCGTTGAGCAGGATGCCGGCGACCAGCAGGCCGATCCGGCCGGCGACCGGGAGCACCGGCGGCAGGAGGACGAGCGCGGCGTCGGCGGCGAACCCGACCACCACCACGTTCGCGAGAGTGCCGAAGCCGGGGCGCTGCCGCAGCGGGATCCAGAGCAGCAGCACGACCACGGCGACCAGGTTGACCACCTGGCCGAGGGGTAGCCCGGTCCGCTCGGCGAGCCCCTGGTGCAGCACGTCCCAGGACGCGAGGCCAAGGTCGGCGCGGACCATCAGGGCCACGCTGACGCCGAACAGCACGAGGCCGCTCAGCAGACGGGCCAGCCGGCCCGGCAATTTGGTTGACATGTCACTCACATTAGGAGGCAGGTTGATGACATGTCAACCAGATGGCTACGATGGTCGGCATGGAGCAACCACGCTGGCTCGACGAGCGGGAGCAGCGCGCCTGGCGGGGGTACCGGCGGATGCGTCGCCTCCTCGACCTGGAGCTGGCCCGCGAACTCGCGCGGGACGCCGGCCTGTCCGAGCCGGACTACGACGTCCTGTCCGACCTCTCCGAGACCCCCGACCAGCGGCTGCGCCTCAGCGAGCTGGCCGACCGGATGCTGTGGTCCCGCAGTCGGCTGTCCCACCACCTGACCCGGATGCAGCAGCGCGGCCTGGTCACCCGCGAGGAGTGCGCGACCGACGGTCGGGGCGCGGTCGTCGTGCTCACCGCCGAGGGCCGGCGTGCGATCGAGGCCGCCGCCCCCGGCCACGTGGCAGCCGTCCGCCGGCACCTGATCGACCTGCTGACCCCCGACGAGGTCGCCGCGCTGGACGCACTGACCCACCGCGTCGTCGACCACCTCACCGGGCTGGACGGCGCGCGGGGTTGACCGTGGTGGTGCAGGCACCACCACCGGACCGGTGTGTGCGCACCATCGAAGTGACCCGTCCGGCTGCCTAGCGTCAGCGGCACACGGAAAAGCCGACGCGGGGAGAGTTGCACGTGTTCACGACATTGGCCACAGCGGTGGTCCGCCGCCCGGGGCGGGTGATCGCCGGCTGGCTGCTCGCCATCGCCGCACTGACCGCCGCCACCTTCGCCGTCTACGGGCCGGACGGACCGCGACCCGCCGACAGCCAGGCCGACTTCCTGCCGGCCCGGTACGAGTCCGCGCGGGCCGCCGGCATCGCGGCGCGGATCTTCCCCGAGCAGCCCGACAGCAGCGCGGTGCTGGTCGTCCGCCGGGCCGACGGGGCGCCGTTGACCGCCGACGACAGCGCCCGGATCGACCGGTTGCCGCAACAGCTACGGGTCGCCGGCGTCACCGAGGTGACCCCCGGCGCGGTCGCCCCGGACGGGCGGCTGCGCCTGGCCGAGGCGCGACTGGCCGGCGACGCGCACGCGGAGACCACCGTCCAGGCGGTCGGACGGCTGCGGGACGCCACCGACGACGCGCTGGCCGGCAGCGGCCTGGTCGCCGGCTGGACCGGGGAGGCGGCCGGCGCCGCCGACAGCTTCCTGCTCGACATGATCGTCAACGGCGCCATGATGCTGGTGATCCTGGTCCTGCTGCTCGTCGTCTTCCGCAGCCCGACCATCGCGCTGCTCAACCTGTTCCTGGTGCTGCTGGTCGCGCAGGCCGCCACCGGCCTGCTCGCCCTGGGCGGGAAGGTCTTCGGGTACGCCCTGGACGCCTCCACCACGGGCCTGCTCCCGGTCGTGCTGCTCGGCATCGGCACCGACTACGCGGTCTTCCTGCTCTTCCGCTACCGGGAACGGCTCCGGGCCGGCGAGGACCGGCGCGCCGCGATGGTCCACGCGGTCGGCCGGATCGGCGGCGCGGTCACCGTGTCCGCACTGGTCGTGGCGGTGGCGTTCGGCGCGCTGGTGCTCTCCCGGCTCGCCTCCTTCCGGGTGCTCGGGCCGGCCCTGGCCGTCGCCGTCCTGCTCATGGTGGCCGCCGCCCTGACGCTGTTCCCCGCGGTCTACTCGCTGCTGGGCCGCCGGGCGTACTGGCCGGCGAAGCTGGTCGCGCCGGGCGACGGCCGGACGCCGGGGCACGGCGCCGCCGCGCCGACGGGCCTGGCGGCCCGCACCGGCCGGCTGGTCGCCCGCCGGCCCGCCCGGGTCGTGCTGGCCACGGTCGCCGCGCTCCTGCTGCTCGGCCTGGGCGCGCTGCACCACCGGCCGAGCTACGAACTCGACGCGCTGCCGCCCGGCTCCGAGTCGGCCCGGGCCCTGGACTGGCTCCGCACGGGGCTGCCCGCCGGCACCCTCTCCCCCACCGACGTCTACCTCACCGGCGCCGGGGTGGACGCGGCCAGCGCCGAACGGTTCGCCGGACGGCTCGGCGAGGTGCCCATCGTGGCGGCCCCGGCCGGCGTCGAGATCCGAGACGGCGTGGCCCGGGTGCGGCTGCTGCTCGCCGAGCCGCCGTACTCGCAACGGGCGATCGACGCCGTGGAGGACCAGTTGCGGCCGGCCGCGCACGCCGCGGCGCCGCCCGGCACCCGGGCGTACGTGGGCGGGGAGACCGCCACCTTCGCCGACGTCCGCGCCGTGCTCGACGAGGACCTCCGGCTGGTGTTCCCGGTGGCCGCCGGGCTGATCGGGCTGCTCCTGCTGCTGATGCTGCGCGGCCTGCTCGCCTCGCTGGGCCTGCTCGCCGCCGTCGCGCTCGGCTTCGTCGCCACCCTCGGCACCAGTGTGCTGGTGTTCCAGGTCCTCGGGGGCCAGTCCGGGCTCAACTTCCAGCTCCCGCTGGTCGTGTTCCTCTTCGTCACCGCGATCGGGACCGACTACAACATCCTGATGATCGCCCGGCTCCGGGAGGAGCTGCGCGCGGGACGCCCGCCCCGCCAGGCCGCCGAGGAGGCCGTACGCCGGGCCGGCCCGGCGGTCGCCGCGGCCGGGGTGATCCTGGCCGGCAGCTTCGGGGTGCTCGTGGCCTCGCCGATGCTGGCGCAGATCGGGCTCGCCGTCGCCGTCGGCGTACTGATCGCCACGTTCGGGCTCTCCTGGCTGCTGGTGCCGGCGGCGACCGCGCTCACCGGCCGGGCCGCCTTCTGGCCGGCCCGTACCCGCCCCGAGCCCGGAGCGGCGCTCCCGCCGCCGGCGAGCGTCGCGCCCGGGACCGCCCCGGCACCCACGCCGCGGGAGCAGGCCGCGACGGCTGGGACAATGGCCCGATGAGCGGGGTGCGGCGGGCATGGCGCGAGCTGAACCGGCTGGCTGTCGCGGCGGGGCTGGCCTGCGTGGGCATCGGGTACGCACTGGCCACGCTCCTCACCGCCGGGCTCAGCCTGCTCGGGGTCGGCCTGCCCCTGCTCGACCGCACCCTCACCGGCACCCGGGCGCTGCTGGACCGGCAGCGCCACCGGGTGCCGGGCGCGCCGGTCCGGTCCCCGTACCGGTCGGTGGACGGCGGGCTGGCGGCCCGGCTGCGAACGGTGGCCGGCGACCCGGCCACCTATCGGGACCTCGCGTTCCTGTTCGCGCACTTCTGCTTCGCCCCGGCCGCCCTAGTGCTGGCCGTGGGGCTCTGGCTCGGCGCCGCGCAGGGCCTCGCCCTGCCGCTGATCCACGCGGTGGCGCCCGGCGCGGTCGACAACTACCTGGGCGTGCCGATCGACTCCCTCCGCAACGCCGGGCTGGCAGTGGTGCCCGGGCTGCTGGTGGCGGTCGGCGCGTACTGGCTGCCCCGGGGGCTGCTCCACCTGGACGACCGGCTGACCCGGGCCCTGCTCGCGCCGACCGCCCGCGCGGCCCTCGCCGAGCGGGTGGAGGAGCTGACCGACACCCGGGCGCAGACCGTCGACGCGCAGGCGGCCGAGCTGCGCCGGATCGAGCGGGACCTGCACGACGGCGCGCAGGCGCGGCTGGTGGCGATGGCGATGAACCTCGGTCTCGCCGAGGAGCTGCTGGCGCGGGACCCGGAGGCGGCCCGCGGGCTGGTCACCGAGGCCCGCTCGGCCGCCGGCACCGCCCTGGCCGAGCTGCGCGACGTGGTCCGCGGCATCCATCCGCCGGTGCTGGCGGACCGGGGGCTGGCCGGGGGCGTCGCCGCCCTCGCCCTCGGCGCGGCCCTCCCGGTCGACCTGGACGTCGACCTGCCCGAGCGGCTGCCGCCGCCGCTGGAGTCGGCGCTCTACTTCACCGCCGCCGAGCTGATCACCAACGCCGCCCGGCACAGCGGGGCGGACCGGGTGGCGGTGCGGCTGCGCCGGGCGGACGGCACGGTCCGGCTGACCGTCTCCGACGACGGCCGGGGCGGCGCCGACCCGGCGCGGGGCACCGGGCTGGCCGGCATCCGGCGGCGCCTCGCCGTCTTCGACGGCCGGGTCCGGATCACCTCCCCGGACGGTGGGCCTACCGTGGTCGACGTGGAGCTGCCGTGCGGATCGTGATCGCCGAGGACCTGGTGCTGCTGCGCGACGGGCTGATCCGGCTGCTCACCGCGTACGGCGACGAGGTGGTGGCCGCCGTGGAGACCGGTGACGAGCTGCTCGCCGCCCTGCTGGAGCACCGCCCCGACGTGGCCGTGGTGGACGTCCGCCTCCCGCCGACCCACACCGACGAGGGGCTCCGCGCCGCGCTGGCCGCCCGGGCACGGATTCCCGGGCTGCCGGTGCTGGTCCTCTCGCAGTACGTCGAGCAGCTCTACGCCCGGGAGCTGCTCTCCGACGGCGCGGGCGCGGTGGGTTACCTGCTCAAGGACCGGGTGGCCGACGTGGCGCAGTTCGTCGCCGCCGTACACCGGGTGGCCGGGGGCGGGATGGCGATGGACCCGGAGGTGGTCGCACAGCTGCTCGCCCGGCCGACCCGCGCCGCGCCGCTGCGCCGGCTGACCCCGCGCGAGCACGAGGTGCTGGCGCTGATGGCCGAGGGCCGCTCGAACGGCGCGATCGCGCAGCGCCTGGTGGTCACCGAGAAGGCGGTCAGCAAGCACATCAACTCGATCTTCGCGAAGCTCGACCTGCGCGACTGCGACGACGACCACCGCCGGGTCCGCGCGGTGCTGACCTACCTGGACGCCTGACGTGGACACCCGCATCGTCGACCGGCTCCGGTGCCCCGTGTGCGGCCAGCCGCTGGCCGAGGCCGACGCCGGCACCGCCCGCGCGCTGCGCTGCCCGCGCCGGCACAGCTTCGACGTCGCCCGGCAGGGCTACGTCAACCTCCTCGCCGGACGTGCCCCGCACGCCGGGGACACCGCCGAGATGGTGGCCGCCCGCGCCGACTTCCTGGCCGCCGGGCACTACGACCTGATCTCGGCGGCCCTCGCCGCGGCCGCGACGGACGCCGTCGACCGGGTCCGCGCGGCGCGGCCGGAGGCGTACCCCCTGGTGGTGGACGCCGGGGCGGGGACGGGCCGGCACCTCGCGGCGGTGCTGGCGGCCCTGCCGGACGCCGTGGGCCTGGCCCTGGACGTGTCGAAGCCGGCACTGCGTCGGGCCGCGCGGGCGCACCCCCGCGCCGCGGCGGCGCTGGCCGACACCTGGCAGCGGCTGCCGCTGGCCGACGCCGGCACCGCCGTGCTGCTGAACGTCTTCGCCCCGCGCAACGGCGCGGAGTTCCACCGGGTCCTCGACCCGGACGGGTCCCTGCTGGTGGTGACGCCGGGCGAGGACCACCTCGCCGAGCTGGTCGGCGCGCTCGGCCTGCTCCGCGTCGACCCGGACAAGGCGGACCGGGTCGCCGAGAGCCTCGGCGGGCGCTTCACCGAGGTGGCGACGGCCGAGCACCGGCGGGAGCTGGCGCTGACCGGGCCGGAGGTCGCCACGCTGGTCGGGATGGGCCCCAGCGCCTGGCACACCGACCCGGCCGGGCTCGCCGCCCGGGTCACCGCGCTCCCCGAGCCGGTCCGGGTGACCGTCGCGGTGCGGCTCACGGTCTGGCGGCCGGCCCCCCGCTGACCCGGCCGCGGCCCGCCGCCCGGCGCCGGCCCGGCCGCGGCTCACGCCGGGCGGGCGGGGTCAGGTGGAGAGGTCGACCTCTTCCCAGCCCGGGGGCTCGTCGTGGTAGGGCCCCCGCAGGATCACGGCCCACTCCAGCGCCCAGCGGCGCTGGCCGATCGCGTTGGCGTCCACCAGGCCGGGCGGCGTCCGGCCGGCCCGCTCCGTCTCCAGGTACGCCCAGTCCAGGCAGTAGTGCAGGTCGAGCAGCGCCGCCGCGTCGGCGGGGTGCTGCGGGGCGGCGAGGATCCGGGCGCGCCACTGGCCGAAGGTCTCCCCGCCCGGGATGTGCGGCATCCGCTCCACCAGCCGCTCGTCCACCGGCAGCGTCGGGTCGAGCTGCTTGGTCAGGCCGAGCACCCAGGCCAGCGCGAAGAGCGCGTCGTGGTGCAGCACGAACGACCGGTGGTCGCCCTTGCCGCCGGTCACGAACTGCCACTCCGGCGGCGTGACCATGTCGACGAGGTGCGAGGCGAGCAGCCAGCTCATCGCCGCCTGCGGCGGCATCCCGAAGCAGCGCGCCAGGATCAGGTGCAGCACGGCGATCCGGGCCTCGATCTCGGCCGTCGGGCGCAGCTCGATCTGGTCGCCGGGCTCCCACACGAGCGGGAACTGGGGTGGCGGCAGCGGGAGACGCAGCCGGGACAACTCGTCCAGGCTCGCCTCACGCACCTCCCGTGGATCGGGGGCAGGTACGGTCACGGCGGAAATGTCCTGTCTGCTCGCGACGACTCGGCGCCGGTTGTCCCCCCTGGCCAGGGAGGATAGCGGTCCGAGCCGGGCGGCACCACGCCGCCCCGACGACCGCCGGGCTCAGCCGATCCGCTCGATGACCAGCGGCGTCGCGGCGGGCGCCACCGGCGAGATCCGCACCGCGCGCGCGGCGTCGTCCCGCGCGGCGGGGATCCGGGCGGCGTGCTCCGCGCGCAGCTCGTACAGGGGATCGCCGGCGCGCACCGGGTCGCCCGGGCGCTTGTGCAGCACGACCCCCGCCGGCACGCTGACCGGGTCCTCCTTGCGGGCCCGCCCGGCGCCGAGCCGCCAGGCGGCGATGCCCATGTCGTACGCGTCGATCGCGGCGACGAAGCCGTCCGCGTCCGCGCGGACCACCTCCACCTCGTTCGCGGTCGGCATCGGGGCGTCCGGGTCGCCGCCCTGGGCGCGGACCATCGCGCGCCACGAGTCCATCGCCCGGCCGTCGCGCAGCGCGGCCTCCGGGTCGGCGTCGGGCAGCCCGGCCGCGTCGAGCATCTCGCGGGCCAGCGCCAGGGTCAGCTCGACCACGTCGGCGGGGCCGCCCCCCGCCAGCACCTCGACCGACTCGGTCACCTCGACGGCGTTGCCGATGGCCAGGCCGAGCGGGGTGGACATGTCGGTGAGCAGGGCGACGGTGCGCACACCGTGCGCGCCACCCAGCTCGACCATCGTCCGGGCCAGCTCACGGGCGTGCTCCACGGACTTCATGAACGCGCCGGAGCCGACCTTCACGTCGAGCACCAGCGCGCCGGTGCCCTCGGCGATCTTCTTGCTCATGATGGAACTGGCGATCAGCGGGATGGCCTCGACGGTGCCGGTCACGTCGCGCAGCGCGTACAGCTTGCGGTCGGCCGGGGCGAGCCCCGCACCGGCCGCGCAGATCACCGCGCCCACGTCCCGGAGCTGGGCGATGAACTCGTCGTTGCGCAGCGCCGCCCGCCAACCCGGGATGGACTCCAGCTTGTCCAGCGTGCCGCCGGTGTGCCCGAGGCCGCGCCCGCTGAGCTGCGGCACGGCCGCGCCGCACGCCGCCACGAGCGGGGTCAGCGGAAGGGTGATCTTGTCACCGACGCCGCCCGTGGAGTGCTTGTCGACGGTCGGCCGGTCGACGGCGGAGAGGTCGAGCCGCTCCCCGCTGGCGATCATCGCGGCGGTCCACCGGGCGATCTCCGGCCCGGTCATGCCGCGCAGCAGGATCGCCATGGCCAGCGCCGACATCTGCTCGTCGGCGACCAGCCCCCGGGTGTACGCGTCCACCACCCAGTCGATCTGCGCGTCGCTCAGCACGCCCCCGTCCCGCTTGGTCCGGATGACGTCGATCGCCGTGAAAGCACTCACCTTTGAGTTCCTATCAATCGTTGCGGAACCGGTCGACGGGCCGCGACCACCGAGGGATCGGGCCGACCGTGACCGGCGGAGGGATCAAGCCTGACCGCCCGGAGCCGGGCACGGCAGGCCCCAGCCGGCTCTGAGCTCAACCACCCCAGCGGATCGGGATCTCCATCGGCGGCTCCCCCTCGCCGGCCCAGAAGATCGTGCCCGAGGCGTCCACGACCACGACCCGGGGCGTGCGGGCCAGTCCCCAGGTGATCGCCTCCGCCGGGTCGTCCCAACTCGGGCCCTCCTCCAGCACGCCGGTCTCGGCACCCTCGCTGTCCCCCGCGGACCGCTCCCAGTAGGCCGTCCAGACCTGCTGGCCGGCGGAGAGATCGGGGTGCACGAAGACCGTGCCCCGGCCGCGCCAGGCGGCCAGCCGCTCCGGCACCACCGGCACCGGCGTCTCGCCGGTCACGGCCTCCAGGTCGGTCACGTCGAAGGCGTGCGGCAACAGCTCGGCCATCCGCAGCGGGCCGCCCTTGCTCTCGATCAGGCACTCCGGGCCGCCCTGCTCCCAGAGCAGCTGGCGGCAGCGGCCGCACGGCATCAGCGGCTCGCCGGTGGCGTCGACGCAGGACAGGGCCACGATCCGGCCGCCGCCTGTGGCGTGCAGCGAGGAGACCACGCCGCACTCGGCGCAGAGCACCACGCCGTACGCGGCGTTCTCCACGTTGCAGCCGACCACCACCCGGCCGTCGTCGACCAGCGCGGCGGCGCCGACCGGGAACTTCGAGTACGGCACGTACGCGTGCCGCATCACCTCGGTGGCGGCGGCCCGCAGCCGCGCCCAGTCGATCTCCATGTCGCGTCCCCCGTCAGCCCTTGATGTACGGCTTGCCGTCGGCGGCCGGCGCCCGGACCCGGCCGACCAGCCCGGCCACCGCCAGGATCGTCGCCAGGTAGGGCAGCATGGCCAGGAACTGGCTCGGGATCACGCTGTTGATGGCGCCCAGGTACGTGGCGAGCTGGTCGGCGAAGCCGAAGAAGAGCGCCGCGAGCAGCGCCCCCGTCGGGCTCCACCGGCCGAAGATCAGTGCGGCGAGGGCGATGAAGCCCTTCCCGCCGATCATGTTCTTCGTGAACGAGTAGAGCGCCAGCGTGTACGAGGCGCCGCCGATGCCGGCGACCACCCCGGCGAGCAGCACGTTGCGGTAGCGCAGCCCGAGCACGCGGACGCCCAGGGTGTCGGCGGCGGTCGGGTGCTCGCCGACCGAGCGGGTCCGCAGGCCCCACCGGGTGCGGAACAGCGCGATGTGGATGACCAGCACCAGCAGCAGGCCGAGGTAGAGGAAGATGTTGCCCCGGAACAGCGCCGGCCCGAGCAGCGGGATGTCCGACAGCAGCGGGATCTCCCAGTTGCTGAACCGGGGGGCGCTGTTGTACTTCTGCGCGTCGGTCTGCATCAGCCGCTCGTAGAGGAAGCCGGTGACGCCGACCGCCAGCAGGTTGAGCACGATGCCCATGACCACCTGGTCGACCAGGTAGCGGATCGAGAAGACGGCCAGCAGCAGCGAGATGAACGCGCCGCCGATCGCCGCCGCGACCAGGCCCACCCAGACGTTGCCGGAGAGGCTGCCGAAGAGCGCGCCGCTGAAGGCGCCCATCAGCAACTGCCCCTCGATGGCCACGTTGACCACGCCGGAACGCTCGCAGAGCACGCCGGCCAGGGCGCCGAAGACCAGCGGCAGGGCCAGGATGAACGTGCCCCGGACGATGTTGACCAGCGGCATGAAGTTCTGCCCGGCCGGCGCGGCGGAGACCTGCCAGCAGAGGAACGACAGCACGAAGCCGAGCAGGCCGACGCCGAGCACGAGGGTGAACCAGCGCTTCGGCAGTCCGGCGAGCATCGCGCCACCGGCGGCGACCGCGACGAGCCCGAAGAGGATCGCGCCCAGCGTGCCGTCGATCCTCAGCGCGGCGCCGGCGGCGTCCTCGCTGAGGGTGAAGCGGGCCTGCTCGCCGGTGGCGAGCGCCCCGAACAGCACCGTCGCCAGCAGGCCGAGCGCGAGCAGCACGGCGCCGACCTTGCGGGTACGGGTCCAGAAGCCCTGGTCGACGGGGGCGACCGCGACGTCTTCGACAGCCATGGTGGACATGAGTTACCAGCCCTTCGCCAGGCTCGTCTGCAACCGGGCGGCGCGGGCGGCCCGGAGCTGGAAGATCGCCTTCACCAGGGCCGGCGCGGCGATGAAGATGACGATCAGCGCCTGGAGCACGGTGACCAGCTCCAGTGAGATCCCCGAGTAGGACTGCATCCGGTTGCCGCCGGCCTGGAGCGCGCCGAAGAGCAGCGCGGCCAGCGCGACGCCCCACGGCTTCACCCGGCCGAGCAGCGCCACCAGGATGCCGTCGAAGCCGATCTGCGCGACCACCAGCGGGGTCAGCGCGCTGGCGGTGGAGCCGAGCACCATGTTGGAGCCGCCGAGGCCGGCCAGGATCCCGGCGAAGACCATGATCAGGACGTACGTCCGGGTGACGCTGATGCCGGCGGTCCGCGCGGCGTCCGGGTTGGCGCCGACCGCGCGCAGCTCGAAGCCGAGCGTGGAGCGGTTCAGCAGCCACCAGACCGCCCAGGTCGCCAGCACCGCCAGGATGATGCCGGCGTGCACCCGCAGCCCGTCGCCGAGCAGCCGGGGCAGCTGGGCCGAGCCGTCGACCGGCCGGCTGATCGCGTCCGTGCGGTTCGGGTCCTGGATGCCGTTCTGCACGATGATCCAGGTCAGGAAGTACGTGGCGATGTAGTTGAGCATGATCGTGTTGATCACCTCGTGGGCGCCGGTGCGCGCCTTGAGGATGCCCGGGACGAAGCCCCAGATCGCCCCGCCGAGCGCGCCGGCGAGCACCGCGACGAGCAGGTGCAGACCGGGCGGCAGCGGGAGCAGGAAGCCGGCCAGCGCGGCCAGGATCACGCCCATGGTGGCCTGGCCCTGGGCGCCGATGTTGAACAGGCCGCCCCGGAAGGCCAGCGCCACCGACAGTCCGGTGAAGACCAGCGGCGCGGTGTAGGTGAGCGTCTCGGAGATCGGGCTCATCACGGCCTGGAAGCCGACCGCCTCGGGGTCGAAGATGGCGCCCTTGAAGAGGTTCCCGTACGCCTCGCTGACCAGCGTCCAGCTCGCGTTCAGCGCGTCGGACGGCCGGGCGGTGATGTAGCTGTAGGTGGCCAGCACCTCCGGGTCGGAGACGATCATCAGCACCGCGCCGACGATCATCGCCAGGACCAGCGACAGCAGGGTCACCGTGAAGGTGTTCGCGGCCCAGAGGTTGTCCAGGAACAGCCGCCCCAGCGAGGGCTTCGCCTCCGGGGCCGGCTGCCTCGGGGAGGTGGCCGACTCGGCGCGTTCGGTGTTGCCGAGCGCGGTCTGCGCGGCCTGCGCCTCGGTCGCCGGCTCCTTGTCGGGGGAGCCCGTCTGGGGGTTCGGGTTGTCCGGGGAGCCCGACCCGGGGTTCGGGTTGCTCATGCCGGCACTCCGCTCCGCTTGCTCATGCCTCGTCCTCGTTACCAGGGCCCTCGGCGGCCGGGGCCGCCGCGCCGCCGTCGGCCGTCGGCGCGGCCGGGGTCGTGCCGGTCGCGGCGGGGGACGCCGCGTCGGGGGTGATGCCGGCCATCAGCAGGCCGATCTCCTCGCGCGGGGTGTCCGGACCGACGATGCCGATGATCCGGCCGCGGTACATCACGGCGATCCGGTCGGCCAGGCCGATCACCTCGTCGAGTTCGCTGGAGACCACCATGACGGCGGTGCCGACGTCCCGCTCGCGGATGACCCGGCTGTGGATGAACTCGATCGACCCGACGTCGACGCCGCGGGTCGGCTGGGCGGCGATGAAGAGCTTCAGCGGCCGGGACAGCTCCCGGGCCACGATCACCTTCTGCTGGTTGCCGCCGGAGAGGGTGCCGACCGGCGCGTCGGCCGAGGAGGTGCGGACGTCGAACTGCGCGATCCGCTCCTTCGCCGACGCGGCGATGGCGTCCGGCTTGAGCGCCAGGCCCTTGCCGAAGGGCGGCCGGTCGTAGATGTCGAGCACCAGGTTCTCCGCGACGGAGAACTCCTTGACCACGCCGTCGACGCTGCGGTCCTCCGGCACGTAGCCGACGCCGGCGCGGAGCACCTTCTTGGTCGGCCAGCCGTTGACCTGCTGCCCGTCGAGCGTGATCGTGCCGGCGAGCGTCGGGCGCAGCCCCATGATCGCCTCGATCAGCTCGGTCTGGCCGTTGCCCTGCACGCCCGCCACGCCGAGCACCTCGCCCGCGTGCACGGTCAGGTCGATCCCGTCGACCGCCCGGATCTGCCGGTCGTCGTCGACGACCAGGCCGGCGACCTCCAGGACCGGCTTGCCGGGGGTGGCCGGCTCCTTCTCGACGGTGAGCCGGACGCTGCGGCCGACCATGAGCGCGGCCAGCTCGTCCCGGCTCGCCTCGGGGGAGGCGGTGCCGACGGTCTTCCCGCGCCGGATGACGGTGATCCGGTCGGCGATCGCCTTGACCTCGCCCAGCTTGTGGGTGATGAAGACGATCGACTTGCCGGCGGCCTTGAGCGACCGCATGACGGCGAGCAGTTCCTCGGTCTCCTGCGGGGTGAGCACGGCCGTCGGCTCGTCGAGGATGAGCAGGTCGACGTCGCGGGTGAGCGCCTTGACGATCTCCACCCGCTGCTGGATGCCGACCGGCAGGTCCTCGATCACCGCGTCCGGGTCGACCCGCAGGTTGTACCGCTCGGAGACCTCGGCGACCTCGCGCCGGGCCCGCCGCCGGTCCAGGAAGCCGACGATGCCGCCCTTGACCTGCTCGGCGCCGAGCATGATGTTCTCGGCGACGGTGAAGACCGGCACCAGCATGAAGTGCTGGTGCACCATGCCGATCCCGGCCGCGATCGCGTCCGACGGCCCCCTCAGCTTCAACGGCTTGCCGTCGACCAGGATCTCGCCCTCGTCGGGCTGGTAGAGCCCGTAGAGCACGTTCATCAGGGTCGACTTGCCCGCGCCGTTCTCGCCGAGCAGGGCGTGGATCTCTCCAGGCTCCACCGTCAGGTCGATGTGGTCGTTGGCGACCAGATCACCGAACCGCTTGGTGATGCCGCGCAGTTCGAGTCTCAGCGCAACCTCCTGGAGTGCGAAGCGATGGTGCAGCGTAGCTGCCGGCGGACCGCTCGCGGCGCGGGGCCGTCGTCGGGGTGGAGCGGATCGGCCGCCCCGGCGCCGCGGGGTGTCCCCGCGACGCCGGGGCGGCCGGATCGTCGTGCTGTACCGCTCGCCGGCCTACCCCGGTGATCGTCTCACCGCGGGTGGCCGGCGGTGCCTCACTTCGGCTGGGCCTTGGAGGTGACGGTGACGGTGCCGGCGGCGATGTCCGCCTTCAGCTTGTCGATCTCGGCCTTCAGCTCGGCCGGGACCTTGCCGTCGAACTCGTGGTACGGGGCGAGCCCGACGCCGTTGTTGGCGAGGTTGCCCAGGTAGCCCGGGTCGTGCGCGAGCTTCTCGCCGTTGGCGGCCTTGACGACGGCCTCCTTGACGGCGTCCGGGATGTTCTTCTCGACCGTGGTGATGATGGCCGAGCAGTCCGGGGTGCTCTCGCAGCCGTCGACGTCCACCCAGATGGTGTTGTACTTGCCGCCCGACGCCTTGGCCGCGCCGGTGGTGCCGAGGCCCGCGCCGCCGGCGACCGGCATGATGATGTCGGCGCCCTGGGCGACCAGCGCGTCGCTGACCTTCTTGCCCTCGTCCTGCTTGACGAAGTCGTTGGTGAAGGAGCCCTTCTGGGCGGCCTTGTCCCAGCCGACGACCTTGACGGTCTTGCTCTTCGTCTTGTTGTAGTGGGCGACGCCGTCGACGTACCCGTCCATGAAGATGGTGACCGGCGGGATCGGCAGGCCGCCGTAGGTGCCCACCGTGCCGCTCTTGGTCATGCCGGCGGCCAGGTAACCGGCGAGGAAGCCGGCCTGGGCGGTGTCGAACTGCATCGGGTAGACGTTGCTCTCCGGCAGCTTCGCGTCGACGATGCCGAACTGCTGGTTCGGGTTCGCCTTGGCGATCTTGGAGGTGGCGTCACCCATCAGGCCACCGACGGCCAGGATGAAGTCGCACTTCTGGTTGACGTACTGGGTCAGGTTGACCTCGTAGTCCGCCTCGGCCTTCGACGCGACGTACTTGATGTCGATGTTGTCGTTGGCCTTCTTGGCCGCCTCGAGGCCCTGCCACGCCGAGGTGTTGAACGACTTGTCGTCGATGCCGCCGACGTCGGTCACCATGCAGGCGCTGTACTTCTTGTCGCCGCTGCCGGCGTTGTTGTTGTCCTCGGGAGCCTCACCGCACGCGGCGGCGCTCAGCACGAGCCCACCCACCGCGAAGACCGAGGCAATCCGCATCCCACGCACCGAGCGCAAGACGTCTCCTTCCCATTGCACACCGCGTCCTGCACGGTGGCAGCCCTTTGAACCGGCCTGCGCTGCGCCGCCGGCGTCCCACGTTACGGACGGGAGCGTACGCCCGCGCCCACCCACCGGCCGACAATCGTGCACGACTGTTGAGCGCCTGTTACCCCTACGTAACCCTTAGGTGGGGCAGATCACTCTGAGTGCTGGTAGATGAGCGCCGAGGCGCTGCGGAGCGTCCGCTCCTGCGGGGCGTCCCCTGCCGGAAACGTTACCGCCAGAAGACCGCCACCGCCGCGTTGACCAGGGTCAACCCGACGATCGCGAGGAAGTGGCCACGGGCGACCACGTCGCGCTTCCGGGAAAAGAAGACCATGACGAAGATCAGCAGCGCGAGCACCAACTTGGTAACAAGTTTCGCCGGGTCCGGCTCGTCCCCGTCGCGCAGCGGCGCGGAGAGACCGATCCCGGTCAGCAGCATGATCACGGACCCCCAGAGCATGGCCGGGTTGATCCGCAGCTTGCCGCTGACGTACTGGACGATCGCGCCGCCCAGCAGCAGGGCGAAACCGATCAGATGGATGTAGCGCAGTATCAGTCTGAGAGCTTCCACGCGCACCATCCTCCCTCATCAACGACGGATCGTAGTAGCCGGGCGCGTCAGGGCGTGTCCGTCGCCGTCCGGGAACTGGCCCGGCGGGAGGCCCCCGCCGTCGCGCCGTCCGGGTGGGAAGGCCCCGCCGTCGCGCCGTCCGGGCGGGACGGCCCGGCCACGGGGACGCCGGCGGGACGCGACGGCCCGGCCACGGCGGGGCCGGCCGGACGGCGCGACACCGCCACCAGCAGCAGCCCGACCAGCGCGTAGCCGGCCAGGACGGCGAGCGGCCGGCCGGCCCCGGCGCCGTCGAAGAAGGTCACCGAACGGAGCAGGGTGCCGCCCGCGCCCACCGGCAGGAGCTGGCCGACCGCACCCCAGGGCTGCGGCAGCAGTTCCGGGGCCGCGCTGACCGCCGAGAGAGGGTTGCCGACCAGGAAAACCAGCAGCGCGCCCAGGCCGATCCCCGCCCGGCCGAGCAGCGCCCCGAGGCCCGCCACGGTCGCCGCGCTCGCCAGGGCGAAGAGCCCGGCCGCCGCCGCCTCGGCCAGCGGGTCGCCGTCGAGCACGCCGAGCCAGCCGTGCAGCACGGCCGCGGCGACACCCCCGGCGAGGACACCGTAGGCCGCCAGGCCGAACAGCCGGGCGACCCGGCCGGTCACCAGGAGGGTCAGCAGCGCGCCGGCCGCCATGCTCGCCATCGCGAACGGCAGGAAGCCGGCCGCGAAGCCGGCGCCCCGGGGATCGTCCGGGGCACCGGGGACCACCGCGACCACCGGCACCGGGCGGCCCGCGGAGAGTTGGGCGGACGCCTCGGTGAGCAGCGCGGCGACCGTCGGGCTGGCGGCCGGCGCGGTGTGCAGGGCGACGCCGTCGGGTCCGACCACGAAGGCCGCGTACACCTGCCTCTCGCGCAGCGCCCGGTCGGCGGCCGCGCCGTCCGGCAGCGTGGTGACGTCGAACGCTCCCGGCCGCGCGGCCGCGAGCCGGGCGGCGAGGTCGCCCGCGGCGGGCGCCGGGCCGGCGACGGCGACGGGCAGGTCGCGCGGCGCCAGGTTGATCGCCGGAGCCGCGAAGAGGGGTACGAGCAGCGCCAACAGGACCGCCGCCAGGGCGGCGACGCCGAGGGCGGCCGGCAGGGGCGGCCGGGTGCGGGTCGACATGGTGACCTCCTAAAACGAACGCTCATTCTCTTAGCGACTCTAGGCTGCTCCCGCCGGGCCCGACTGTCAAGAACGAACGTTCGCTTTACGATGTATCCCGTGCCACGCGTCTCCCCGGAACACCTCGCCGCCCGCCGCCGCCAGATCGTCGACGCGGCCCGCCGGTGCTTCCTCCGGGAGGGCTTCCACCGCACGACGATGCAGGACGTGATCGCCGAGGCCGGCCTCTCGGTGGGCGCCGTCTACCGCTACTTCCCGAGCAAGGCGGATCTGATCAACGCGATCGCCGAGGAGGCGATCGGCGGCGCCGAGGTCGTCCTCGACGAGGTGCTGCGCCAGGAGCCCCCGCTCCCCCTGGTCGAGGCGCTCGACCGCGCGCTGGCGTACGTGGAGACCCAACTCGGCGACGACGGCGTCCTGCGGATCGCGATCCAGGTCTGGAGTGAGGCGCAGCGGGACCCGGTGCTGGCCGGGTTCGTCGCCGGCAAGTACGACGACATGCGCCGCCACTTCGAGGCGCTCGCCCGGCGCGCCCAGGGCACCGGCGAGGT